>CAZIIC010000006.1:0-25651 GCA_964539195.1 uncultured Candidatus Saccharibacteria bacterium | reverse complement strand
GTAATAATGTCATGAATGCCTTCAAGATGTGTTGGAGACGCAAGAATTATCAAATCAGAATCCCTCCAAGCCATACTAGCGACCACCCCTTTGTTTTGTGTAATAATTTGGGAAACTTTAACTATACCTCCATTTTTATACACATATACTTGTTGTTCACCAAATACTGTCAGATATACACCTCTCCCTTTAAAAACAGCAATTGCAAAGCTCAAATTAATATCTCCATTGTTATCATTTTTAATCAGAGCTCCTGCTTTCTTTCCACCTTGTTCAACAGCGTTCTTAAGTGTGTCGATAACTGTTGAAAATTGAGTGTAATAGTATGTATCAACAAGTGTATCCCACACAAATTTTGAAATTCTTTCTGCTTGTATACCATCTTGCCCAATTACTGTTATTAGAGAATGCATCACACCTTTAGCATCAACCTCACCCTGACTATTTGGAGAAAATTTATACACATTACTTGTAGCATTTTGTCTTACATCATTGCTGATGTATCTTAGGGCATATATGGACATATCTTTATCCTACCAGAATTAAGATTACAGACAAAGCACTCCCCGCAATTGCAATTAAAAGATGAACATATGAAGCGATTTTTGTACTACCATTTGAAGGAGTTTGTACTGTATCAGCAAGGATTCTTATCCTCAATGTCAAAAGAAATACATACATCAAGTATCCAAACGCTATTACTAAGAAAAGAAGCTTAATTATGGAAGCTACGCTTCCAAAACCAAATTCAATTGTACCTATACCTCCTAAAATATCCATTATATTTTTCCTTCCTGTTTTAATTCCAATAGATCTGAGAGAGTATCTTGTACATCTCTTGGCCTTGGAACACTATCAAATACAATTTCAGGTTTAGCACCTGCTGTTTGAATATATACGTTTCCATAATCAAAAATTGAACTAAATACTCCAACTGGTTTATGCGTTACATCTTCAATTCTCTCAAGCTGAGCATCAGTGAATTTATGATACAAGATACTAACAAAGTCTACATCCACTATTCTCTCGTCTGTAATAATGTTAACCGTGTAATACCATTTCATAAAGGCATCAAAAGCAAAGGTAATGGCAATTAACCAAATCAAAATACTTGCACCTAACCACAAAGTAATATGTGCTCCACCTAACATCGAAGAAAATACAGGGAATAAAAACAATGGAGAAAGTATAAATAATAGTAGTAGAAATGCATGAAGAATATATACAGCAGGATGCTTTCTAACCATCAATATAATACTCTCTTTAGTATCTTGCCCTGTAAAGCTTACACCCTCTGGAAACGCACAAAAGGCAGAAGAAGGTCCAGAACTAGTATCTTTATTTATTTTCTCTAAAAAAGATTTATTAAGTTTGGCAAACTTTTTAGGTATTTTATTCATTAGAACAAGGATAACATGATTATATTACTTTTTAAATAGTTACTTCCTAATTACATCAATAAATACAAAGTTATTCTGAGGTATAGATAGATAACCAGGTGCTCTCATATTAAACACTTGTTTAAAATCTACCCCACTTACAGAAATATTCCCTCGGTTTGTCTTAAATACAATGGAAGAAGTTAAACCATTACTCCCTTGTGTAACTACAGTTGGATTTGAAATTGAAGTAACGGGATTTGATAGTAGTGCTGACATTTGAGATTTTGTATAAGGACTTCCAGACAATCCACTAATCTTACAAGACCCTAATGTCTCAGGAAGAATCTTTGAAGTATTTACACTTCCCACTACCCCATCATTTTTAATAACTAAATATGTATTTAAAAGATCAACCATCTCAGCTGTTGAGAGCCATGGCTTTGGATGTGAAGGACATGCACCCATTCCAGGCGTAAAGACGCTCCATGCTTGATAAAACCAACTAACACCAGACTTATTATCCCAAGCTTTTGTTACCCATGCATTTGGAGGACCTTTCTTATCCTCTGTATCCCAACCTATTCCATTTACCCATCCACCATGCACAGCTGCATATTGGGCTGAAAAAGGAACACCACTACCTGAAGTTAAAATAATGCCTTTTGTTTGTGTTACTGCAGTTTTCCACGCACCTGTCTTTTTGTTTGGCAAAATAACCTGACAACTTTGAGTTATACAAATAGCTGAAGCACCATTTTGTGTGTAATTCACAGCATATGTTCGAGCGGCAATTGCTTGTGCTTTAAGTGCATCTAAATCCCACGATTCAGGCATTTCACCTAGTCGCATTAGATAGTCATTTTCAAAATCCAGAGTCTCACCTGTTGTTGTTCTAATCGTACTCATTATATTTTTAGTCTTACTTCCAATTACAACAGTTCCCGTTCTTAACACTTTTCCTGGATAGTATGCTTTCAATATCTGCTCATAAGTCTGACCTGAATCAGCACGTGCTCTAACTGCCCACTGACTCATTCCATTTCTATGTGTAAAAGCTCCAAATGAAAAGACTCCAAAGTCTCCGGCATTTGCAGTACTTTGAAATGCAGCAAGACTACCAGAGCCAGAAGCAGGAACATCTCCTGCGTTAATATTAGCACTACCGCTTTTTGCAACAAGAATTGCAACTTGAAGGTCTGATATATCTTCTTTTAACAAACCTATCTGCTTCTTAAGAGCTGAACTTTGCCCACTCTTACTAACAATTAATCCTTGATATTCATTTTTCTGAGCAACAATACTATCTTTTAACTTATCCAACTCCTTTAGCTGCCCTTCAAGCTCTTTCTTATCTGAATCTAACTTCAATCTCTGAGCATTAATCTGAGCATACTCCTGCCTTTTATCTTTAAATGACTGAATATATTTAGAAAGAAGGTATTGTTTATAGAAGATATCTTTAAAAGCTTCTGAACTTTTATCATTTAAGAAAAAGTAATCAAGAAACCCTAATCTACTCGTTTTATACAAAAGGTATGAAATCTCACCCATTTGCTTTTTGCCCAAATTCACAACAGCTTCCTTCTGTTTTAAATCCTTCTCTACTCTACTAAGTGAGGCTTTGTATGAGTTAACATACTTACTTACATTATTTAACTCTCTATCAATTGAAACTAACTTGTCATCTAGTGACTCTGTACTATTTTTGATATTTTCAATCTCCCTCTTTATTCTCTCTAAATCACTCTCTTTCTCCTTAACTTCCTGATTCTTTTTATCCAATTCCCCCTCTAAATCATCAACACTTTGTGAATATACAGGAAAAAGTACCAAACTTGAGAGAAAGATAGACGCAAAAAAAAGTACTAAAAATTTCTTTACCATTATCTATATATACCAGATATCAGTTTCCAAGGAAATCAAATACTCCTTCAAGTATGAGACCGAAGATGACAAGAAAGATTAAACCACCAATTGACCAAGTTAATGTTCCTTGTGCTTGCTGGATTTTTCCAGGATCACCACCTGAGGCTAACCACATATATCCACCGTATACAATCATACCCACAGCAAGTAGACCACCTATTGGAAGTACTTGTGCAAAGATATTATCAAAGATACCACCTAAGTCTTCAATTCTTGGAGGATTTTGTGCATACGCAAGTCTTGAGAACATAGTTCCGTATACAAATAGAGTCAAAACAAATATATTTAATTTCTTCATAATACTCATATTTTAACATATATAAAAAAAGGGGCAATTGCTTGCCCCTTTCCAATTTCAAAACCTAATTAGGCTTTAAGTAAGTTTGTTAATACGAAGTTAACAATCAATACTGAGATGAAACATACAACCAATCCTACGATTGCGTATGTAATACCCTTAGTAGCCTTCTCAACTTTATTCTCGTCACCAGCAGCAACAATATATTGGATACCGCTATATACAAGAATACCAACAGCAATAAGCGCTGATAATGCAATTACAAGGTTTAAAGCTTGCTTTACGAAGTCTAGTAAGTTAGAGCTACCTGCACTGTTAACACCTGAAAGGTATTGTGATGCACTTTGTGCCATAACAGCTGATACTAAGTAAAGGTTTGATGCTACTACTCCTGCACCTGCTACGAACTTTGTTAATGTATTCTTCATTTTCTTTATTATAAAATATTTAAATAGTTTCTTATTTCACTAAGTATTATATTACATTAGTATATATACAAGCAATACCTACGCAATAATACCTCTATCGATCAAAAACGTAATAATCGCATAAGATAGGAACACAATTACCATTCCAACAATAGCCGCTTGAATTGTATTCATTCCCTGCTCATATTTATCAGAGTCACCGGCAGATATAATAATTAGGTATGCTCCATAAACAATAGCGGCAACAGCGGCAAGACCTGAAGCTGCGATAGCAAATTTAATAACTTCAGCAATTCTACTTGCAGTACCATCGATTGTTGTAAATGAGTCACTGCCCCATGGATTACTAATTCCATACCAAGTAGCAAACATAGCTCCACTTCTCAAAACTTTATTGTAAATATTCTCTAAAAATTTTCTCATGGTGTTACTCCTGGTATATTTAAAGTATTTTGAATTAATAGCAAAATAGCAACAGATAAAGCAACAAGCGCAAATCCAATAATAGCGTTTGTTACAATTTCTCTTGCATCCCCTAACTTCTCAGGATTACCCTGACTAGTAATCATTATATATCCTGCATATGTTAACAATCCAACAGTACCCAATACTCCAAGTGGAATTGAAAGACTAACAAGTGCATTAACAAGACCTGGAAGGGTTTGTTGATTTGAAACATTATTTAACTGACCAGTCACAATATCACCTAGTGCATCTGCGTAAACAGGAGTACTTGCAAGTGATATTAAAGCTGTGTACACAATCTTTTTCATATCTTTGGATTATACACTAAATAATAGCGTCCTCACAAATTTCTCTATACTTACAATATACACAAGTATGGCCTTCAGGAAGTGTGAAATCCCCTTTCCTAATTTTATCAACAATTTCAATAATATTTTTCAATACTTCCATCTTTCTATTCATATCAATTTCAAACGAAACTTTAATACCATGTTCAACAAAGATATATGACGCTTTTGCTACTTTCATTCCTAGAACTTCCTCAATATACATAGCATAAATTAGTAATTGCCAATCCTTTTTTACTTCCTTCAAATCTTTAGCTTTTCCGGTTTTATAATCAATGATTTCAACAACCTTTTTACCATCGATCTCACCTATTATATCAATCCTATCTATCCTTCCTTTTATCTTAAAATCGGAGATAGCATATTCAAAATCTTTCTCAAGAAAGCCAATATTATCATCTGGACTATAAATCTTCTCAAAGAAAAGTCTTAATAACTCTTTACCACTCTCAAGCCTTATCTTTTCGTGCGCTTTGTCCTCATATCCATTACTACTCCAATTCTTTTCAAAAAGAGTTAATGCATTTTCTAAATCCGGCTTTTGATTAAATCCTTCAAAGCCAGTTCTATAGGCATTATGAATATCATATATTTGTTTTAAAGTATTATGGATCGTACTTCCAAAAGTCATACTACTTGAAGGCGCAACAGGAAGCCCCAATACATACTCATATTTATACTGCGCTGGACACATTTCATATGAATGAAGCTGGGTATAACTAAATACATTTCTTGGAGCCAATCCTAGCTTTTTGTAATCCAAAACTTCCCTTGGCTCTTCCATTTTCAATATCCCTTCATTTGGATCAACTAGGGATTGAGTTGGAATTTGAGAATCTTCTAGGGCTTCATAAATAAATGAACTTAATTTCTTCTTTCTCTTTGCTTGAGCATAGAAATCGGCACCAGTTAGGTATAATTTCTCTTTGGCTCGTGTAAAAGCAACGTATGCAAGTCTTCTCTCTTCCATAATATGTGATGACTCTTCATCTCCCGTTACAATCGTTTTAACAAGGTTTTCAGGAATTGGTATTACATCCTGCCTATCCCTACTTGGGAATCTATCAGCCACCATATTTGTTATAAACACAACAGGAAACTCCAACCCTTTTGAAGAGTGAATGGTTAAAATATTTACCGCATCATAATCTTGAAAAGCGTCTGAATCTACATTAGGACTCTCTCCAACTTCAATACTAAAAGTCACATAATCCATATATTCATAAATATTTGAATCTGGATTTTCCTTTCCATACTTATTCACCATATCTAAATACTTCTTAGTATTCTCAACTTCAAATTGATAATTTCCCTCAGAATCTTCTAAATATAGATCTTTAATTCCACTCTTCTCAAAAAAAGCAAAAAGAATATACCCAACATCAACACCAGTCGCTACTTTTTTATGCCCTTCCGTTATTATCTCAAGAAGTTTAAATACTCCTTCTCTACCTTCGTTTGAGATAGGTAGCAAGATCTCTTCACTCTTTAACTTTTCAATACATTCAAAAGTAGAAATCTTAAGAAATCGTGCCTTCCTTACTATTTCAACTACATCTCTTGGTAGCAAATTCCAATTACTCATACTCAGCAAGTTAAACATAGAGATTTCATCTGAGTAATCGATGAGTACTTTTAAATATGAAATATATCTTTGTATTTCTGGTCTGGCGTACAAACTTCGTGAACCACCTAGTTTATATGGAATTCCATAATACCTAAGAGTTTGTACAACCTCGTCTAAATGATTATTTGCCCTAGCTAAGATTGCTATGTCTTTATACTCATATACCTTACTATCACTATCAAAAGTACTCTGTCCCTTCTTATCTACCTGTGTTTGTAACCCGTCAGGTTTAACCAAATTATTTATCTCTTGAACTATCCTTTCAGCTTCATATGCAGAGGTACTTGTTCTTAACATTGTTACATCAAACTCACTACCAGCACTTTGTGCCACCAATCTTTTATCAATCTTCTCCGTTACCTCCAACCTATACGGATCATTATTTTTTATCAATCTATACGCGACATCAAGTATAGTCTGGTTTGATCTATAATTCTGGGTTAGTACGACACTTTTTGAGTCTGCATATACTTGTTTAAACTGCAATATGTTTGAAATGGCAGCCCCTCTAAACTTATATATCGCCTGATCATCATCACCCACAACTGTAATGTTTGAAGAACTCTTAACTTTTGCACTCACCTCTTCAGGCTTTCCTCCTAATGCCAACATATTAACCATTAAATTCTGGGTATAGTTAGTGTCCTGATACTCATCAACTAGGATATATTTATACTTCTCATGATATCTCTTTAGTATAGATTTCCTTGTTTCAAACAATTTCACAACAGTACTAATTAAATCTGCAAAATCTAGTTTGCTCTCCTTTACCTTTAAATCTGTATATACCTTAAATGTATGAGCAAGTTCTAAAGATTGATCCTTCTCCTCGCCTTCATCTAAACCATTTGCATATTCTAAATATTGCTCTGGCGTAACGGCTTCATCTTGTAATCGAGAGAAGTGAGTAAGAATTGAGGATATGAATTTTGTTGGGTTCCCAAGTGGTCTAAATTCTTTTAACGGTAGTTCATAGAGATGCTTTCTAAAGAATATATAGCTTTGAGCTGTAGACATTAGTTGATATCCACTATCCATTCCCAGATATATAGATTCTTGTTTTAATATTTGATCAGCAAAAGAGTGAAAGGTTGAAATGGTAGGAGCTTGCGCATTCATTGGTAGTACCATATCTACCCTCTCTTGCATTTCACTAGCAGACTTTTCAGTAAAGGTTAGAGCAAGTATTTGTGATGGTTTAGCCCATTTCTTTTTAACAATATATGCAATTCGTTCAGTTAATACCTTAGTTTTACCAGTTCCAGCTCCTGCAATAATTAGTAATGGTCCACTCTTATGTTTAACTGCTTCTAATTGTTCTTGGTTGAGATTCATTGTATTCATATTATACATCAGTTTGACCAACACGATATTTAGTTGTAATATCGCGACAATTAAATAAAAAACAATTATATGAGTAGCGAAGTAGAAGTTTACAATGAAGTATTTAGAAAATTGGAACAGAAAATAAAAGAAGCGGAATTAGGCGAAACTCTAAATGATTACTTACAAGGATTTATAGATATCGATAATGAAGGTTATATTGAAATCACTTCATTTGAGTCCTTATTATACAACATCGGAGAAACACTTGCTGGTAAAATAAAATCACCAGGAGGAGCCGATTATACAAAGACTTTTGTAGAAACAAGATTGATTGCAACTGGACATGGAGATGTAAATATCGTCCTTCTTCCAGAACAAGTTAAGATATTAGAAATAATAGCAGAGATTGAAAAATCTCTGGTTGAAGATGGAGTATATTCTGCTGAATACATATCAGATGCCTGGGAATTTTAAGAATTAAACGCTTTTATAATATTTAGTGTTATAATTTAGTATGAATAGGAATTTGAGGCCACCTTGGAATTTACTTACCTTAATTGAATCTTATTTAGGAAATAGGACAAAAGAGGCTGAAGAGGTTATACTTAGTACATTACAACTTATAAGAGACAGCCAAGAAGGCTCAGAAAGTTTCTCCGTTATTTCAGAATTATTAATAGGATTCCAATCTGAACCAGAGTTTATAGTAACTGGAATTCCTATGGCGCTTGGGAAGTCTTTAAGAAGAGAAATAGAACATCCAAACAATAGGGGGTTTTATATCCCCCAAAGACAAGGGCTCGTTCTTCCAGATAGACAGAGGTTTAGCGTTGTTCAATCAATCGAGAAGGTTTTAGTTGAAAAAAGTATTCTAAATATTGATAGATTTAAATACGCCTGGTCTATAACTTCAGAAGACGATCAAACGTATAACGCAATTCCACCAATTGAAGCATATTTGGAGGCTAGATAGTATTCAAAATATCCTGTGTATTCCAATAAATGAGGATATTTAGTATAATTACTATAGGATGAGGAACAAGGGCCAGAAAATGAGTGAATATTTCCGACAAGGCTTAAAAGGTCTTGAAGTGTATCTTCAGAATCTAATGCATGATACCAGAAGTGACCCAGCATTAGTTGCTAAAATAGTTGAAATCATGGGCAACGAAAACTTACAAGATTACGAAAGAGAGCGCCTACTTAAAGAGTTACAAGAACCTCATTACGGAGAAGAAATGAGTAACGAAACTTTAGAAAATATTCTTGACAGTTTTAAACCCAAAGAATAGTTTTAAAACTAACTTACCAGTTCTTTCAAGACATTAAACTCCTTTTCAATTAACTCCTCACTCTTTAAATTAGGAGTTTCTAATATGAAAGGAATATCCTTTAGTTTAGGGTGATTAATAATATTCTTAATTGCTTCACTACCAATATTACCTTCCCCTATGTTTGCATGCCTATCCTTATGACTACCCATTGGAGGTATTGAATCATTTAAGTGAAAAGCTCTAACATTCTCAAGACCTAAAATACTCTCAATCTTTGTAACAATACCTTCTAAATCTGTAGTCCAATCATATCCACTTACAAACATATGCTGAGTATCTAACACATACCCCACTCTTTCTTTCTTGGTAACGCCATCTCTCATTTGAGCTAACTCTTCTAAAGTATCCCCCATTACGTTTCCTGACCCTGCTGAGCTTTCTAAAAGTATCATTCCATCCCCTACACTATTTTCAATTATCCAATTCAATCCTTCACTAATTCTCTTCACCCCATCTTCTGGACTTAAGTCTTTAGCTGAACCAGGATGGAAAGTCGCACCAATTACATCTAAATCACTACCTAACTCTTGAGCATATTTCTTTAACTGGTGTGCGTAGTTAATATATGTGAGTACAGATAGTTTACTCATATGGAACATTGCACTATCTGCTCTAGCTAAATTGATTAAATATACACAGTGCATTAATACCTTTTTAACCGAGCTATCCTTCTGTGCTGTTACAAAAGCCTGTGCATTTACCTCAGGAATATCTTTTGTACTCCACCTCATAGGTGCTGAAGGCATAATCTGAATACAATTCATTCCATTATCTCCTGCGATCTTCATCGCCTTTTCAGCTCCTCCTGAAAGACTTAAATGTGCTCCTAAATATCTCATCCTCTTTTATTCCTTAATTTAATTATTCTCTTTGTATATTCACTCTTCATAATAATTCTTAAAAAGATTGGTACTACCATTGTTAACATCATATCAAGTATTCGTATCACAGGATTGGTTATATGTTTCCAAGATTTCATATCACGCTCAGTGTTTAATCCTTCTATCTGATCTGCCTCAATCAATATCATACTCAAACTATCTAACTTTCTATGATTAAAAAGAATATGGAATGCCCTATTATGATTATATATTGCCTCCCCTATCCTCTCTACATATTCAGATGGTAGTAATTGACCAACTTCCTTTTCAAATATCTTTTTAGACTCACCTCCCTCATAATATATGGAATGCCATGTCGTATGTTTACACCTTGATTTATAGCTATCGTGCCACCAACAAGCAATCTCCACCATCTCAGTAGTGATATCGTTTGGTTCTAATTCTTTGAATATTTCAAGGGCGTGTTTTGATACATTTTGTGCATGTTCGAAGTCGTGAGATGGGTCAACAGAGTTGCGCATCCAAATCTTTCCCAACTCTATTGCTTTCTGTATCTGATATGCCATATTCTAATTATACAATATATGAAGAATTTAACATTAGGGTATGTATTGATTAACAGAGGGAGAGCTGATATTCAAGTACTAGCAAGGGCTCAGGAGTTTATTGATCAAAATCCTTCCTTCATAATGATACTCGATGAATCAGACGCAACAGATAAACATTTAGGACTAGATGGAAGAAAAATATTTGAACAGCTTCAATCTAGATACCCTCAATTCCATTACCATATTTCAAACGATTTAGATGTTGGTATTAATATAGTTACTTCCTCAGATATATCAACAGTTGATATCAACTACGTGCTAATTAACAAGAAGAATCTCCAATCACCTCAAGGAAAATCAGAACATTACAAACATTTTAAAGTATCATTCAAATCAAGATTAATAACTCCCTTAGGTGATATGAAAGGAGTATTAGTTGTTGCTCAACACAACTCAGCATTCTTACGACCTTTTACTCGCTCTATGCAATCAGAATCAGCAATGAAAGAATTAGTACAACTACAAAAAGATAATCCTGAATACCTTTCAGTTTTAGTTAGAGATCAAAATACAATGATTCCAGGAGAAGGAAGAAACGAAAGAAGATTAAGAAGAAAATATAACCTAGATTGCGTAACGGATAGGACGAGTTGGGAATATAATCTAGACTATCTAGAAGGAGATACAGGCGGTTTAAATGGACTTGCTGTTTGGTTTAACAAAATTTGTGGATTTAAGGTATTGAGAAAAGTAATTACAATTGCAGATAAGATAGAATCTATGTGTATTGTTAAGGATTATGATAAGAAGTTTAATCTCAAACTAACCCCCTCCCATTACCATATTGATAACCTAGATCATGGAATAATTAGTGTAAAGATTGAAAATCAACCTAATCTATAATGCTCTTTAGCATACTCGGATTTATTCAGAATTATGTTTGAAATCAATATATACATTCCATAGAGAATATAACCAGCGTTAAGAATTAATCTTGGTGTTCTATCAAACCCCTTTACTGCCCTACTATAATTAAGTGCCTCAATATTGTCTGCTTCATACAATAATTGAGTAATATAACTATACTTATTTCTAT
The DNA here is from genome assembly GCA_964539195.1 of uncultured Candidatus Saccharibacteria bacterium. Lineage (GTDB taxonomy): Bacteria > Patescibacteriota > Dojkabacteria > SC72 > SC72 > JAJTYH01. Next base: position 14,032 of record CAZIIC010000006.1, on the reverse strand, counting down.
TTAAAAAGAAGAATATTGTTGACCTATTATGATATCTAATAGCATGTAAAATTTCTTCATACTTCACACTTGAATGAATACTTGGAAACCTTTGTGAAAGTATTCTTGCCGATCTAAAATCTTCAAGTATTAGTGATCTTGGATCATAATCCGTAAATCCCGCTTTATATATATCATGACAATATCCAACAGCTTCTATCGTCTCAAGTGTAATACCAAAAGCTTCTTCATATCCTTTTTCTAAAAACTCTCTATGGATATTCTTCATATGCCTTACAATTCTCTTTGCATGACCAATATCATGAGACTTGCTAAGAGACATACTCATACACTCAATTCCGTAGTTTATAATTTTCTTAATAGAGATCATAAAACGATATTAACATTCAAAAGGTTGATTATGAAATGTATTGAATATATAATGTTTTATCGATATGGAGAGGTGCCTGAGTGGCCGAAAGGATCTCACTGCTAACGAGACGTAGGAGTAAAATCCTACCGCGGGTTCGAATCCCGCCCTCTCCGCCATATTTTAACCCTAACCTCAATAGCCACCCAATTCCATTGAATTACCTTTACATTCTTCTAAAAAGTAATCCTACTCTCGATAGACTTAATATTTTGTTTAAGAAATACTTTTAGCTCAAAAATATCTTTAAATGTCGGTTCATGTATTATACATGCCCTATCAATTAACATTGTTGATGATATTTTATCTAAACTTAAGTTAACATCCGAGGATGTTATCTTTTTAAGCAAATGACTCCGTACTAATACAATATCAGGATTCTTTTTATATATACCCACAACCTTTGAAATGCCATCTTTTACAATACTCGTCTTTACCCTGTCTATACTATCTTCACTAGGCAGAAGAAATGAAAGCAGGATAATCTTCAATTCGTAACTATTTGTAAATGCAAATCTTCGCAAACCTTCAGTAATATAGAAATTACCTTCGTCATAAACACTCCCCCCCACTTCTACAATTAAGTTATCTATATTTCTTAAATCAAAACTACTTAACTTTTTTGAAAAATAACTAGCAACATCATTCATATTAAATCGAAATGAATCATTTAAATCATAATTTGTTGCATTGTATGAATGACTCATTAAAAAATCGTAAAGCACTTCCCCTCCCCTAATGATACTCTCGTAACTGAAATCATTCTTTAATTTAATATAGTTAATATAATCAGAGCTAACTTTTGTTAAGTCATTGCAAACATCACATTGAGTTAACCTTTTAATAACAGGATCAACTTTAATTATCTTTGAGTTAGACAACAAACTTCCAAAACAAGAAGTTAACCAACCTTTACCAATATCAGATAACGAAGAGGTAATTACGTATATTTTTTTCATACATAATGAATAACAAAACATACCTACCAATAATAGACAGATAAATTGACACTAGACTTGAAAAGAGGCCATGCGTATGACACTATATTGTCATAAATGAGGTGTCCAATATGCGATCAAAAGCTAAGTGTAAAAAACTCTAGAGAATCAGTAACTGGTCATAAAGTATGGAGAAGACGTATGTGTCAATCTTGTAATACTGTTTTTTCCTCATACGAGAGATTAAGGCCAGAGAATGTAACAGTAATCAAAGCTTCAGGGAAAAGACGAAGATACAAAAGAGAGAAACTCTTTGGATCAATCTTCAAGACAGGAATAATCACCAGAGAATTAGACTTTGGAAATCTTGCAATAATAACTGAAAAAATTATCGACGATATTGAAATGGAGATAATACTATCTATGAAGAAAGAGATTAGTACTAAGGAATTAAGAGGGAAAGCATCAAAAGTTATAAAAGCGCATAATAAGCAAATGCATATTAATTATAAATCATACTATATTAATGAATAAAACAGTTAAATTCACACCTCAACTAACAGAATTAATTAAAAATGGATCCAAAACAACCACTTGGAGAGTTTTTGATGATAAAGTACTAACCGTTGGGGACACAATAATACTTGCAACCAGAGATGGAGAGATAGTTACTGAATTTGGAAAAGCAATAATAACCAAAGTATCAATTAGAACCATCTCAACATTAAAACCTGAAGATTATGTAGGTCATGAACCTTCAAATGACCCACTAACTGAATATAGAAAGTATTACGGTGACAAAGTACAAGAAGATACTGAAGTGAAAGTAATAAAGTTTAAAGTATTAGAAATAGATCGAAAATAAATTAAGAAAATAATAAAATGTCATTCCAAGCATACTTAGATAATATTGAAGAGAAGACCGGAAAAACACCTAATGAATTTATAGAAATGGCAAAACAGAAAGGTTTTAATGACCCTAAAACTAAAGCCGGAGTAATAATAGAGTGGTTAAAAACAGATTTTGGATTAGGAAGAGGACACGCAATGGCAATTGTACATATAATTAAAGAAGGAGCAAAGATCTCAGATAAACATGTTGGTAGTGAAGGAGTTCATAGAGATAACTCAGATACATTGAAACTAGACGGAAAGAAAAAAGATACTATATAAATCTACTAAGAACGTAGAACAGAACTCCAACAGCAATATCTCCAATTATCCAACTCTTCAAATAGTAAACTTTATCTTCTCTAGATATATTATTTTTTATATTTGAATTAAAGCCCCAAACAGGTTTATTTAGAACAAATAACAAATCTATTAGTATTTCTTTAACCATATTTTTCTTCTTTCTTTTTCACAATTAAATATTCCGACTCTTCTACTAATTCAAGCAAATATGAAAGATTTTCATAGCTATGATTATCGTTCTTTTCCCCATCACATTTATACATATTAACCTTAACACTATTACCTTCCACTTTCTTAACATCTTCATAACTTGCCATAGGATCATTCTCTTTCTGAAAGATATGAACTTCAGACTTAACCTTGTCTTTAAGAGTATCAAAATCATACCCTTTCTCTTTTGCCAGATTATACGGTACACCTACCATTAAAATCTTTTGAGGGTGTAATTTTAATTTAGAAAGTGAGTTTAAAAAGATTACTGTTCCAATTGATTTAGCAAAAAGAATATAATCTTGGTTAAGAGTATTAATTAGATTAATGAACTTTTCTGTTTCAAGATCTACATCAGCAATACTCTCCCCTTTATCCCAGTGGGAATAGTACATAATATCTACATCCGAATACTTCTCTAAGAATTTACTTCTAACTTTTTCAATCCATTCTTTATTTTGTAAACTTTGACCGGATAATAGAATAATTTTCATATTGTTGTTATCTCTACAATTAAATAGTTTTACGATTTACTAGAGATATCTAGTGCAATTGCCTCTAGACTTGAATCAAAATCTTTACCTAGTTCATAATATTTTATCCCTAGCTCTTCACATTCTAATTTATACTTAATACTCTGCTCTATCCCCCATTTTGCTAAATCTTCCAATCCTTTTACATCATATTCATTAGTCCAATCATCCTCATCCGCATTGTTTCTAATATCGTTTGCTTTTTGAGATGAATTAGCCTCTGAAAACCCAAGAAAACAAGTCATAACCTCGTTATTTCCAGCATACTTCTTCAAGAACTTTGGAAGTAAAACATCTCCTTCAATTACAAAGTTCTCATTTGTGTTTTTCATATACTCCTCTATTAATGCGTCAATGTACGGCCACATTATTTGACCATTAACCTCGGGAAGGCTTTCATAACTTAATCCTAGTTCAGGAGTACTTTTCATTAGCATATAACGAATAGCATCTGTTCCTATACCAGAAACATTATTCTTAACTAGTAGTAATTTCCTTAACTTACTTTTACCACTTCTTGCAACTCCTCCAATTAAATATATCTTTTTATTCATACCCAAAGTTTACCCTATTCCTACTTAAATTTCGAATTCAGTTAAATTAACACTCTAATACATATACCCTCACTTGCTGGATAACTTAATAATTCGTATATTTAAGTATTAATCTAAAACTTAAATTAATGAAAAAGTATTTAGTAATTCTTTTAGTAGTCGCATTAACATGTATTGGTATTTTCTTTTTCTTCTTTAATGATAAAGATAATAAAGGAGATGGAAATATAATCTCAAATATCGCAAACGATATTAAAAACGAAATAACTAACTCAACTGGAGAAACCCTATACATCAAGAACCTCCCAATTAATATTGAGAAGTATGATAAAAAGACACTTAAAGCTGGAGATATGAAGTTTAGTAATATGAAGCTACAGTTTGATACGATGTATTTTGATTACGGATACCTAGTACCTGCAAATAGCGTTGGACCAGCAAAAAGAAACCCTCAACCAACATTCATAGTACCCCTAGGAACTAAAGTTATGTCAATTGTAGATGGAGTTGTTGTTAATATTCCAAAGCTATACAGCAATGACTATTCAGTCATGGTAGCAAAATCAAAAGATTCAAACATGATTTATGAATTAGAGCATGTAATTAACCCAACTGTTAAAGTTGGAGACACAGTTAAAGCTGGAGATATTGTTGCAGAAGTTAGTGATTATGACAAAAGAAATACACCAGGATATGGACTTGTAGAAATTGGAATATTAGTTGGTGGAGGAAATAATCCCCCACACCATCTTTGCCCATACCTATACCTTGACCCAGCAAAGAAAGAGGAAATACAGTCAACATTAAAACAACTGTATTCAGATTGGAATGAATTTAAAGGAAAGAATATTTACAAGCTGTCGGAATACAAGACAATTGGATGCTTAACTGAAGAAAAGATCGAAGGTTAATTGGTGATATAATCGAGTATGATAATTACAGAAGGTCTCTCAGACTACATAAAAAAACAGCTAAAAGAATTAGACACTCTTGGAATAGATTACTCAAATCTAGAAATGGATCATTTTGCATATCAATGTAGTTCTAAAGAAGATTATGAACAAAAGAAAGAATCATCTAAGAAAATTGGAGAGTTAAGAAGCGAAGCAATTGTTGAAAACAGACGAGTAGCTATATTTGAAAATAAGTGTCCAATTCAAGTAGGAAATTATATGGTATCTGCGTTCGAGCTTGTTGAACCAAAAGAAGGACAGATAACAGAATCAAAGCTATACCATATTGAATTCATAATCCCCTCTTTCGAAGATTTCCAAAATAAATACCCTAATGTAAATTGGGATACCAGAGCATTAAACCGTGAACAATTTTCAAAACTCTCGATTCAACTTGAAGACGGTAATTCTATAAAGTTCCACCTTATGAATATACTTGAGGAAGCTTAGTTAATAATCCTGAATTACCTTTACTTCGTATCTCACGCACTTTTCATGACAAGAAGCTAAACTTAGATGTATAATTAAAATACTAAAATATTTCCATACATTATGATTAACAAAGCCCTACTTATATTTCTAGGAGTAATACTTGGAGTTGCGATAACTGCAGGTGGATACTTTGCATATACTACGATACTTTCAACAAGAATTGATAATGAAAAGACAAATGAGAATGCTCAGCCAAACTCACCTTCACAAACATTAACTTTAGATGCTGAGATAAAAGAGGCAATAAAAGGACAATTTAGTAATTATATTGACTCTGATGTTCTTTCTGAGACAGATGAAATAAAGAACAAGTATCCCCAGAGCGAGATTGAACTTACACAAACAGATAGACCTTTCATCTGGAAATACCAAAGTCACTATATTTATGCAGACCCTGAAACAAATTCAAAAAACATCAGTTTTAGACACCCAGATTCAATCGATTCTTTAATTAAACAGTATGGAGAAACTCCAAAGAAGGATGTAGAAGGAATAGACGAAGAGATAAGCAAGGATTTCAGTGATAAATTCTTCAAACTTATCCCTATTGTCGACACAATATTAACAAAGTATGGATATACAAAAGATAGTGAAAATATCATCAGATCTCCTTTTAATAACACAGCAGAAATTGGATATAGAAAGGATAATGTTCTATGTATACTTGGGGCATACCAAAATTATGTAGATTTCTTCTGTAACGAACAGATTCTCAAATCAGCACAATTACAGATAGATATGCTAATAGATTTAGAGAAATACGGAAACACATACCTAGATATTAGAGAGACATCAGGGAAATTCTCATCTATTGCCGTATCTGAATATGCAAGTAACGGAGGATATGCTTTGATAGCTAAAAACATCAACGGAAAATGGAAAGCTATATACGAGGGACAAGATTTACCTTCCTGTAAAGTAATGATTTCAAACTCTGTTCCTAAATCTCTATACGGGGAATGTTATAAATAAGAATATCAAAACATAATTAAAAGAAAAACACCTGGTTTCCCAGGTGTTCTCCAACTTCAATAGTTTTGAAGATTAGTATCGGTTACCACCGAAACCACCACTTCTTCCACCACTTCTGTTATCGTTTCTTCCGAAGTCTCTTCGACCTCCACCAAAACTACCTCGAGGCTTACTGTCGTCTCTTGGTTTTGCAAAGTCTACGTTTAGAGCTCTACCATCTAGTTCTTTTCCATTTAGACCTTCTTTAGCAGCTAATGCTTGCTCTTCTGTCTCAAATGTTAGGAAACCGAACCCTTTTCCTAAAGGTTTGTATGAGTCTACAACTTTACCATATTGTGAAGCTAATTCTACAAGAGCTTCTACGGTTGTGTCGTATCCTACATTACCGATAAACAATTTTTTGTTATCCATTGGGATAAATATAAAAATAAATATTAAATAAACCTAACGAGCACTCTACTAAATGGAACTCACGTAGTATACCTCTATCTAAGCATTCATATTATACAACAAAGGAGTATAATTGTCTTGTAAGTTAAAAAAGAGTAATTATGAATACAAATACAGTAAAGTTTATAGTTGTGATCGCATCAGTAACTATTTCTATTGTTGCATATACATACCTCCCAGAAACAATTGCTTCACATTGGAATTATTTAGGAGAAGCTGATGGGTTTTCATCAAAAACGATAAACCTAATTGCATTTCCACTTTTGATTGTGTTCTTAGGTGGCTTACTTAGCTATATTCCAAGACTAGACCCAAAACAAAGCTCAATACTTACATTTATAAAGGAATACAACAGATTTATTGATATTTTACTTATCTTCTTCTTAACATTACAAGTACAAGTAATTGCTTGGAACTTAGGATATAAAGTATCAATGGCTGTATATATGCCAATAATGTTGGGAATACTCTTCTACTACATAGGAGATATGATTGGTAAAACAAAAACTAACTACACAATTGGTATTAGAACTCCATGGACATTAAGTAGTGAAAAAGTTTGGAACGATACCCATAAATTAGGAGCTAAATTATTCAAATTATCATTACCTGTATTTATTGTAAGTGCATTCTTCCAATCAATCTCATTTCTAATGGTCATTGGATACATACTATTAATTGTAATAGTACTTTTTGCCTATTCATATTCTGAATACAAGAAGGAAACTAAGAATAGGAAGTAGATTATTTCTTCCTTACAATTATTGCCCTATCAATTACTAATTCTTTACCCTTTCTCTTTCTAGAGACAATACTACTACCACCCTCATACCTTACAGCTCTATACCCTTCATCCATTATACCTAACTGATATGTACCGTTAGGGACAATCATCTGATATTCACCGTTCTTATCAGTTACCCTCTTTGCTACAAACTTATCAAATCTCATTTCCTTTAGAGTTACGGTTACCCCTGCAATTGGATTTCCATTCCTATCAATAACCATACCCTTTGACCTCTCTTTAATAAATAGGTTCCTCAAGACTAAGAACAACGCAGGGACATAGAATATTAATGCTATCAAGTTATATGAACTTGGGTATAGGTAAACGGTGTGAACAGCAAGCAAGAATCCAGCCAAAAAGAGCAATATATGGCCAAGCTTAACAAGTATTGATGCACTACTAAACAACTTGGCAATTGTTTTAGCAATACCCTTCTTCTCAATTTGATCCATTGGAATTACAATATTAAATTCATTTCTTCTATTGAATTTAATAACTTCTCCGTGATACACAGGCTCCAAAGGATAATCAATTGGGCTTGAAACAACAGTTGAAGGGAACTTATACCCTGGTTTAACAACAAGTATCTTGTATCTACCGATTGGAAGATTGGCTCCAAATGTTCCAAACGCACTAGTCACATCAGTCCAAACAAGCTTATCACTCATATTGTAAACCCTAACAACCGCCCTATCTATTGGTTTCTTAGTTATTGAATCATAGACCAAACCGTATGGTCGTGACTTTTTAACAAAACCAAAGAATGAAAGTATTCCAATAACAAGCTGAACAACTAAGTATGGAATATTTACAAATCCACCAGCAAGTACTGCAAGACCAACAGTGACAGTAGTTGCTGTTGCAACAGTACTTACAACTTCAAGTTGTGGTTGATCTAGATTTCCAAGTGCTGTTGTTTCTACGACATCTGAGACTTGCTTCATTGCAAGAACAGTTCTTTGAGGTGCTTGTACTAGTACGGCTTTTGCTACACTCTTTACCGTTTCATTATTAATACTTTGAACTATTTGCTCAGCATTTATATCAATTACTAGTGGAGGATTTTGTTCAGGTTCAGGTTCTGGATCAGGCACAACAGTTGGCTCCTTACCTTCATCAGTTACAGATTCTCCAATTGCACCGGTACCTTTTAGTCCACTTGCTACCCAATACAGTGTTCCATCAATTTCTTCTTTTGAAACAATAACAGGCAAATCTTCAACATCTTTTGTAATTGGGAATTCACCCTCGAATATAACCCCACCTACACAGTCTGTAGTGACCTCAGTGAGAGTTTTACTCTCAGGACAGACTCTTAATCTATCCGTATCATTTGCAGGCGTATACAGTGTGAAGGTTCCCTCAAGTCCACTTTCAGGTCTTAACTTCACAACGGCTTTTGAACTCACAGTATCTGAATCAACAACTACGTTTCCCCAATCCTTATCCGAATCAAACTTAACACTTAATTGCGCAACTAATATGTCGGATTTTGTTACCGACAATGTCTTTGTTCCTCTTTGTGAACCTTCTAACTGACTGACATCTACATTTGCATCACTTGCAAGTGTGGCTTTTACATCTGATGGTACGTTATATATCAATGCATTTGTTTGAACTAAAACGCTCTCACTATACGAAGAAGCCACTTGTCCTAAGTTTCTAGCTCTAACCCTAAACTGAGAATCTGAAGCAGAAAGAAGACCTTTAACAACAAATCCACCACTTCCACCAAATTCATCATATGTACCCCAAGAAGCACCTTCAACTAGATTTCCATTAATCTTTGAAACAAACTTACCACTCTCAACTTCTTGAATTGCGTAAAGAACTGTAGCGTCGTTTCCTGGATCAATTAAGTACAACCTAGCTCCAGTTGTTGAGATTACGTTTGCTTCCGGTTTAATTGGAGCTAAGGGTTGAGTATATGCAAGTGTACCATTTGAATATGCAGTCTCAACATTTGAGATATTTCTAGTTTTAACTTGGAATGTATATCCTTTTCCAGGAGTTAATCCTGCAATATTTACACCATTTACACCACCAAATTGGTTATATGTTAACCATACAGGTTCCTCTACAAACTGCCCCTGAGCATTAACAAATCTGTTTAATTCAGTAGTGAAGATTGCAAACCTCTCCGTACTACCTGCATACTTTGTAGGTAATATTACATTTAATTCTCTAGCTGATACTACATTTGTTAGAAGAGAATCTGGTCTTGAGGAGTATGTATAAACAGGATTACTTTCAACAATAGACCCAACTTCTTGGTCTCCATTTCTTGCACTAATTTCAAAGACATAAGAAGTGTTTGAAGTTAATCCTGACGCAACTATTCCTGTGCTTGATCCGAATTCAGCATATGTTCCCCATACAGAAGTATTGGTTAATGCTCCTCCGTTTTTTGGAACAAATTTTCCACTTGCCTTATCTTTAATTTGATATTGAGTAAATGGAGGATTACCACCAGTTACAACCTTAACTCTCAACGAAGTATCCGATACTCCCTCCACTACAGGAGTTCCAAGAGGAGCGACTTTGGTATATTTTGCAGTTTGTGATGAGTACGCTGTACTTACATCTTCCATATTTACTGCCTTTACCTCAAAGACATATCTAGCATTTGCAAAGAGTCCAGTTACAACAGTCCCGCTATCTTGCCCAAAGTCTGAATACGACCCTACAAATTCGTTCTCAGTTAAGGCTCCAGTATCGTTAACAAAGTATCCAGAAATACTTTCTCTAACTACAAGTCTTGGTGGATTTTGATCATCATTATCTCCGAGGTTCACAACTAGGTTCAAAGTCGTAGAATTGCTACCTTGTGTAACAGTTGGTGCTGCTGGAACTAGAGCAAAGGTAGTAGCCTGAGCACTGTTTTCTGAAATATCACCATTTCCATTTCCGTCATATGCAACAACAAATCTTGTATATGAAGTATTTGGTGTTAATCCATATTCATCACAATATGTGATATTTGCTGTTGCACATTGAGCAACTTGATCACCATTTGAGTTTAAAATTCTAAAGCCAAGTTCGTTGGACAATGTCTCGGTAAATGACCAACGGATAGTTGTACTATCAAGTACTGTTGCACTTCCAATTACAGGAGCTCCAAGTGATGAATATGAGTTAGTTGTCGCACTATACGCAGTCTGAACGTTATCACTATTTCTAGCTTTAACTCTAAACTCATAATTTGTATCCAACACTAACTGATTTACTGTAACGCCGTTTGATCCACCCCATTGTGTAGAGGTGCCCCATATTTCACTTTGTGAAAAACTCCCGTTTAAAGCTATGAAGTCACCACTTACAACTTCTTGAATTACATATTCAACAGAAGAAGGATTTCCATTATTATCAATAACTAATTTCGCAGACGTTGAGTTTAATCGTTCTAAATCAGGTATACCTGGAACATTTGCTAATGAGTATATCTGAGAATTAGATGAAAAGCCTGTATTTACATTATCACCACTTCTAGCATTAACTCTAAATGAATAGCCACCATTTGGGCTTAATCCAGTAACACCGATTCCATCTACACCTCCCCACTGTGCATATGTTGCATAATCAGGGGAAGCTTGAGAAGTTCCTGTTTGGTAATTAATGTACAAATTATTATTTATCTGCATTGAGTAGAGAGTATTAGATGGATTACTATTCTGATTTACAACTACTTTAATTACTGTTGCGGATATAGCAGTTAAAGAAGGAGCCGAAGGAGTATTTGCAAAGGTATAACCAGAACCAGAATCTGATAATGCACCTTCAACACCATCACCATTTCGCGCCTTTACCTTAAACTCATTTTGAGAATTAACAGACATACCAAGAACATTAATTCCGCTAGCACTTCCCCATTGAGAGTATGTGCCCCAAACTTCACTTCCAACAAGCTGTCCATCTGCTCTATCAACATATTGTCCACTACCGACATGATATATTGCAAATTGTGTATTTAATGGATTTGATGCGTAATTTATTACTACATTCATACTTGTTGTTGATGCACCCGTAACAGTTGGTGCCTGAAGTGCTGATGCAAGTGTGAATCCCGTAGAAGTTGGAGAGGTAGTTTGATGAGTAGCATCCCCATTCTCAGCTTTTACAGAGAAAGTATATGAGGTATTTGGGGAAAGTCCTGTGACATTAATTGTTCCCCAATCTGAAAGGTTTTTCTTAACCTCAGTTACGCCTAATGTGCCATCACTTTGGACATACTCTCCTGATTGTTCAACAATTGAGTAGAGAGTTGGAGCTGGATTTGAGTTTGTGTTAATTGTTATCTGTACTTGGTTTAGTCCAAAGGAGAGTGAAGGTGCTCCTGGGACATTTGTTCTAGTATACGCAGATTCTTGATTGCTCTTTGCACTTTCAACATCCTCGTTAAACAGTGCTACTCTACGATTAATAGATGTATTTGGAGACAATGATGTTTCATCACAATATGTAAGATCCGCACCATTGCATGTAGCAACTACATTATCACCTCCATCATATATTTTAACTCCTTCTTCGTTTGCAGTATTTTCTGTAAAGTTCCACCTAATCGAGGAACTACTTAATGCCTGACCAGAAACTAAGGTAGGAGTATTAAGAAGTGTATATACTTCGGTATTATTACTATAGTTTGTTTCAACATCATCACTATTTCTAGCTTTAACTTCAAAACCGTAAAGTACACCATCTTCTAAATCTTCAACGAGTATTCCGGTGCTCTCTTCAAAGTCAGCATATGTTCCCCAAAACTCTGAAACCTGCAGAAGACCTGAAAGTGGATTTAAGTAGTTACCAGTTTCAATATTCCTAACTAAATATTCAGTATCTGAAGGATTACCATTGCTATTACTGTTTAATATTATCCTCAGGGAATCATTACCAACATCAGTAATAGTTAATTCAAGTGGAGAAGCTGCCGCAGTTACAACAGAGTAGTTATCGGAATAATCTGTTTCTACCCCATCACCATTCCGAGCTTTAGCCCTAAACTCATACTCTTTGTTAGTTTGAAGTTGAGTTAAAGTTTGAGCGCCTGTACCATCCCAAATATTTCCCGTATCACATTCTCCCGAATCAATACTTACACACTCATACATAACTGCGCTCTGATCAACTCCGAAATTATTGAAATTAGGAGAACCGAGAGTTAATTCGCTAGAAGTTACAGAGTTAAATGAAATCTCAGGTATAACAGATAGTGTGTATTTAGAAGAGCTTACAGAATACGCTGTTTCAACACCATCACCATTTCGGGCTTTAACCCGGAATGTATACTGAGTATTACTATTCAAACCAGTATCAACAAGAGAAGTCGTTGTTACCCAAGTATTAAAGCTTCCATTGTCGCAATTAACCTGAGTACAATCATAGTACCAACCACTCTGATCTTGATCAAAATTATTCATTGTCTGAATTGTAACTTCAATCGAAGATGAGGTTATATTACCGAAAGTAACTGAAGGGGTCGTGGCTAAAGTATACCTACTTGTATTTCCAGACGGAACTAAACTATCACCGTTTGCATTATATGCTCGAATATTTCTAGTATATTGGGTATTTGGTTGTAAACCTGTTTCATCACAGTATGAGAGATTTGCTCCTACACAGGTTGCTTTAAGATTTCCATTTGTATCAAATACTTTGAACCCTGTTTCATTATTTGCGTTATCAATAAAGTTCCATCTAATACTTGTTGAACTTATAGCCTGCGCAGCAGCAATAGAAGGATGAAGTGGTACATTACTCTCCTCAGAATATAACTGATATGTGACAGATTCATTAGAATTATCTTTTTTGGTTCCGTATATAACAGTGAAATATGGAGGGATATTTGAAGTGGAAGATGTTGTAGCGTTAGTACATGAGTGACTATGAGAAGTAGTAGCAAATCCGACACTATTAGTCCAAGTTACCGAATTTACACTACCAACAGGAGTACCTGCAGTAATTGTCGTTGTATGGGTATGATTATTATTTCCTCCTCCTCCACCAAATGTAGGAGCACCTCTTGCAAATTTATTATCTAGATCAGAATATCGTGTCCATCCCAATGGTGGCAACTCTGAAAACATAGGTATTACGGTTGTAGGAGCTTGGCCAGCAGATTGCTTGCTCTGATACACCATATCGGTATATTCAGGTAAATTGCTTGAAGTACTTGTCGTAGTTCCAGTAGTTGGGTGAGTGTGAGAACTTGAAGCAGTTGTAATTGCAGTATATGGATACCTTACAATTACAACCCCACTTCCTCCAGCACCACCATTACCTTGATAACCACCACCACCACCTCCTCCTCCAGTATTAGCAGTTCCCGACGTGGCCGTCCCAGTATTTATCCCTGCACCACCTCCGCCTAATCCACCGGTACCAGCCACACCACCTTGCGTACCACCTGATCCACCACCACCTCCTCCGTAATATGTAGAAGTTCCAATAATTGAAGATATATACCCTACTCCACCATTTCCTGGCCCAGCCACACCGCTTGTTCCGGCACCTCCAGCACCACCTCCACCACCAGATCGGCATGGG
>CAZIIC010000005.1:0-35416 GCA_964539195.1 uncultured Candidatus Saccharibacteria bacterium | reverse complement strand
GGGGAGTTTGTTGTATGCAGAGGACAGGATTTGAACCTGTGTAACCCGAAGGTGCTTGATTTACAGTCAAGTGCGTTTGACCGCTCCGCCACCTCTGCATATGGAGCCGAAGGAGAGATTCGAACTCTCGACCCACGGTTTACAAAACCGTAGCTCTGACCAACTGAGCTACTTCGGCATTCCAATTACGAAGCATATTATATCAGCTATGTGAAAGTCAATAAAGTGTGGAAAAAAATGTCCTGATGGAGAGTGGAGCTTTGATGCCCTTACAATGTAAGTGGGTTTTCTCAATCTAACTCCAAGGAGTTGGATTATATGAAATCCCATGGCTGATCGCAGGACAAGCTACACCCTATAACCCATCAGAACTCTTCATAATACCTCGAAAATTATTACTGTACAACTACTAATAAATACCTAGTATTGATAGTAAATTTTCTATCACCCATTTAATTAGAGTTGAGGTAAAAGTAGATAGGGGGGAGAAAGGAAGTAGGAATAATAAGAAAATTATAGGGACAAACTTCTCTAATTGCTCCCAATAGTATTGAAGTTTGAAAGGAAGTAGTGCTCTAACAATTTTATGCCCGTCAAGTGGTGGAATAGGGATAAGATTAAATGCAGCAAGTGACACATTAACAATGATAAATATTAAAAGTGGTAATGAAGGGAAGAATTGAAATATTAAAGAACATATTAAAACAATTATTATGTTTGAAATTGGGCCAGCTGCTGCAGTAAAAGCAGTGTGAAGTACAGGTTTTGTGAAGTTATACTCATTAATTGGCACTGGTTTGCTCCAACCAAACCCGACTAAAATCATAAGGATAGCTCCAATTGGGTCAATATGGCTTAATGGGTTTAGAGTCAGTCGCCCTTCCGCTTTCGATGTGTAATCACCAAGTTTTGTGGCCATTAAGGCATGCGCATATTCGTGTATTGTAGAGGCAATTATTAAAGAAGGTATTGCAAAAATATACCACTCTAAATTATTTAATATATTCATATATTGTCAAAGTATAATCTTTTTGATAATATCACCTTGATTTTTAATCATCAAACATTTTAAAGAAATGGCAACCAAGACTTGCGCTTTATGTGCAAAAAAGAATATGGCAGGAAGAAACATTCAGCACGCTGCAAAGGGTGGATGGAGATATAAGGCACCAAAGACTGCTAGAACATTTAGACCTAACCTTCGACAAGTTGATTTAGAACTTGGAGATCAGGTTGTTAGAACTAATGTTTGTATGAAGTGTTACAAGAAGCTTAAAAAAGAGGCTTAAGTGTAATAATATTTCTCAATATTCAGCTTTTGTTTTTGTGGTACAATCAAGTACTGATTTTTTGTATATACATTAATGAAACTTTTAGATTCAATCTGGGAAAAATTCACATATGATATTGGAATTGATTTAGGTACTGCAAATACCATAGTGTATCTAAGAGGTACTGGTATTGTTGTATTTGAACCATCCGTTGTTGCTATAGATAAGAAAACAAATAGAGTTTTGGCTGTTGGGACTGAAGCTCGACAAATGATAGGTAGAACTCCAGCAAATGTTGTGGCAATTAGACCACTTAGAGATGGAGTAATTAATGACTTTGATACAACTCAAGCCATGCTTCATCATTTCATAAGTAAGGCACACGAATATTTTGCAAATACATATAAAATTCCAAGACCAAGAGTAATTGTTGGTGTGCCTTCCTCTGTTACAGAAGTTGAAAGACAAGCAGTAATTGATGCTTCAAAGACCGCAGGTGCTCGTGAAGTCTTTATCGTTGAAGAGGCAATGGCAGCAGCAATCGGTGCAAACCTTCCCGTTGAACAAGCATCAGGAAGTATGATTGTTGATATTGGTGGAGGTACAACAGATATTGCTGTTATATCACTTGGTGATATTGTTGTTGATAGGACGATAAAAATAGCTGGAGACGAAATGGATCAAGATGTAATTGATTATATGAGAGATAAATATAATCTTTTAATTGGAGAAAGAACTGCTGAAGAGGTAAAGCTTAGTATTGGAAGTGCGGCTCCTCTTGAAAAAGAGATTAGTATGAATGTACAAGGTAGGGATTTGTTAACAGGTTTGCCAAAATCAATTGAAGTTTCAAGTGTCGAGATCCGAGAAGCCCTCATGAACTCAATTGATCAAATAACTGAAGCTGTAAAAGATGCTATTGAAGATACTCCTCCAGAATTAGTGACAGATCTGCTCACAGGTGGAGTTCATCTTGCGGGTGGTGGTGCACTTCTTCCTGGTATTGCTCAATACTGGGAAAAAAGGCTTAATGTGCCAGTTAAAGTTGTAAAAGAACCACTATCTGCTGTTGCTAGAGGTACAGCCTCAATGTTAGACCACATCCAATTGCTTGAAAGAATTCAAAAATCTTGGGACGAATTAGTGTAGAATATATACATGAAAGTAGTTACACCAAATCAAAAAAAGGAATTTAATCCTTTATACCTTGTAGTTATATCAATAATGATTTTTGCCGTTGGATACTTTACTGATATTGAGCAAGCGTTTTCTGCTATAACTATTAGTTTACAACCAATCTCATTTACAGGAATGGATTTAGGTAGAGAAAGTAAGGAGAAGATTGAGGGATTACAAAACTACCAAAAGAATCTTTCGAGTATTGAGTTACTTAAGAATAAGATTGAGCAATTAGAAATAAAGGCAGGTGAATTTGAAGTTCTAAAAAAGAAATTCGAAGCTCTTGAGAAACATGCAAAGAGCTCTGATAAAGATTTTGAGTATCTTCAAGCATCCTTTTATACTCCTTCAGATGGTTCGGAAATAATTATTGATTTAGGAACAAAAGATGGCGTTAAAAGTGGAGATGTCGTTGTATTAGGAGATAGTTATGTGGGGATTATTGAATCGGTTGGTCAAACTTCTTCTAAAGTATTAACAGCTGATAATTCGAAAAGTACCTTGGAAGTACTAATTTCTAAAGATGGGAAAAGTAGTAACGTAAAAGCAATCGCTGTTGGTAAAAACTTTGAAATATTAATTGAGAATATTGCAGGTAGTAGTAATATCTCAGATGGAGACTTAGTTTTTGTTTCTGATACACGAATAGGAGGCAAACTACTTCTTGGAAGAGTTACACAACTTGTAAAAGATAATGCTGCCTCTGTACTTACAGCCAAAGTTAAACCTAATATTGAAATTTTTAATAATAATTATATTTTTGTAAGGAAATGATTCAAGTAATACTTAGTGTCCTTTTTAGTGTTTTAATAATATTTGTAGAACCGTTAATATACCTTCCCTTTGGTATCTCTATATTTTTAATTATTGCCATATTATTGTATTCAAGAACGTTGAGTAGTGGAAGTATTATATTTTTAATTATTGCATCAATTCTACTTGATCTAACTGTTAAAAATATGCTTGGTTCATACTTAGTTGTATTTTCAATAATAGTATTAGTCTCAGAGATAAGTAAGAGAGTTGCCTCAATTGGAAGTATCCTATCTATATTAATAAGGGTTGTTTCAATATATCTCTCATTAATTCTGCTTAATATGATTTATACAAATGGATTTTCTAATCAATTATTAATTGAAAATATATTACCTGCGATAATTACATATACCGTTGTAATAATTGTTGAGACACTACTTAGTAATTTTAATAGTGATAGTAATTTATCCAAGATAAAACTGTGAAGATAAAATTCGGACAGCAAATAAATAAGGAATTTAAAAAGCAGAGTCTAAAGAGCTCTGATATTTTAAACGTTCAAACAACATCTGCTCAAATAGATGATAGTAAAGTAATTACATATAAGTATCTATTAATTTTTCCAATATTCATCTCTATATTTTTTATTGTCGTCTACACTTTGATTAATCTTCAGATCTTTTCACATTCATACTATAAAGAGAAATCTCAAAACAATCAGTTTGAAATTGCAGAGGTTAAACCAAATAGGGGACTAATTGTTGATAGAAATGGAAAGAAGTTGGCTCTAAATATTCCTGCTGTTTCAGTGTTTATTGATACTTCAGAAATTATAAATAATGACTATACAGTCAATCAAGAAAAACTGAAAAATGTGGCCAGTAAAATTGAAGAAGTGTTAGGAAAAGATATAAAAGAGAATGGAAAGATAGTTGAGAGGGTGAATAAAGTTTGGGAAAAATATTCATTAGAGGATAAAGGGTGGGTCAAAAAAGTAGAGGTACTTTCAGGAATGAGTAATGATGTGGCTGTAAAAGTTAGATCTGCACAGTCATATTTAAAAGGAGTTACAATTGAAAATGGAAGTAAAAGAAGCTATCCGTACGGACTATCCATGGCGCATATTTTAGGATACACGGGTAATGTATATTTTGAAGATTTACAAAATATTGAATACGTTTCCTTTAATGATGTAATTGGGAAATCTGGATTAGAATTAAAATATGATGAACAACTGTTTGGTACAAAGGGGAGAATCTCAAGAGAGAGAGATTCGTTTGGAAATATTGTTAATCAGCTAGATTCAGAAATAGTACCAAGCGTCTCAGGCGCGACTTTAAATCTATCAATAGATATTAATGCTCAAGAAGTAATGTATGAAGCATTAAAAAAAGGTGTTAAAAGATTTGGAGCTGATGGTGGAGCTGCAATATTACAAGATATTCAAACCGGTGAGATTATCTCAATGGCATCATATCCTTCATATAATAACAATCTATTTGTCGGAGGTATAAGCACTGGGGAGTATAATAAAGTATTAAAGTCAGGTAAAAACCCACTACTTAATCGTGCTATTGCTGCCCAAGTTCCTCCTGGGTCTACATTTAAAACGATTGTTGCATCTTCTGCACTTGATGCTAAAGCAATTGATGTAAATACAATATATACAAGTAGAAGAGGGTATACTTTTTCAGATGATCGACCATTTCCTGAGTATGGAAATAATTCATACGGACCATTAAATGTGGTCTCAGCATTAACCGTATCTTCAAATATATTTTTCTGCGAAACAATTAGAAATTGGGATATGGATAAGTTAGTACCATATCTATCAAAGTTTGGCATTGGATCAGTTACAGGTATTGATTTAGATGGAGAAGGAGCAGGAAGGCTGCCTTCGCCTGAGAACAAGATTAAATTAGCTCAGACAACAAGTCCTTGGTTAGACGATGTTTGGTATCCTGAGGGTGATTCTTGTAACTCAGTGATTGGACAAGGTATTACAACTGTTACTCCAATTCAGATGGTTAACTGGGTGTCTGCAATTGCAAACGGTGGAACACTTAATACTCCTCATCTTGGCACAATACTTGAGTATCCTGACGGTCGAATTGTTAACTTGGCACCTAAACCAATCAGAAAGAAGATCGTTGGGGAAGATGCCTTAAAGATAGTTAGGGAAGGTATGTGGTCATCTGTAAATGGTGCTAGAAGAGTAATTATTCCTCTTTCAGGTGCAAAACCTGAGATAGCTGCAAAAACTGGTACGGCAGAATTTGGTAGGGTTGATAGTAATGGGAGATATGAAAATACCCATGCTTGGGTAACAGGATTCTTCCCATATGATAAGCCAAAGTATGCTTTTGTTGTGTTTTTAGAAGATGGTGGAGCAAGTAATAATTCAGCATTAATTGCTCGTGAATTTATAGACTGGTGGAACGTTCATAGGAAATAAATATTTCATCTTAATAATGTATACTGTATTTGACAATGAATACGGTATGGGTGTATTTTGCCCAAATTGATATAAGTTTTGATACCTGATACTGTAAAGCGATGAATCTAGTATTAGTAGAGTCTCCAGCAAAGGCTAAAACAATTGAAAAGTATTTGGGTAAGGAATATAAGGTGAAGGCCACTGTTGGTCATATTATCGATCTTCCTAAAAATAAATTAGGTGTAGATGTCGAAAACGATTTTAAACCTGAATTTGTAACGATTAAAGGAAAAGGAGAGTTAGTAAAAAAACTTAAAAAAGATATACCTAAAGATGGAAAAGTATATCTTGCAATGGACCCTGACCGTGAAGGTGAGGCAATTGCATGGCATACAGCTTCTGCTTTGAAACTTAAGAATGCAAATAGAATTACATTCAATGAAATAACTAAAGATGCTGTGAATACAGCTATTAAAAATCCAAGAAAAATTGACCAAGATCTTGTAGACGCACAGTTTGCAAGAAGAATGTTAGATAGATTAGTTGGATATAAAGTATCACAAGTTCTATGGAAAAAGATTTGGTATGGACTCTCTGCAGGTCGTGTACAGTCTGCAGCTTTAAGATTAATAGTTGAAAGAGAAGAGGAGATTGAAGCCTTTGTCCCTGAAGAGTATTGGGATATTAATGCAACATTAGAAAAGGATAAATCAAATAGATTTAGCGCATATCTTTCAAGAATTGCTGGAAAGAAAGTAGATGTAAACAATGGTGTAGAGGCTAACAAGATAAATGATGATATAGCTAAAAAAGATTTCTTAGTTACAAATGTAACAACAAGAGAGGTTAAAAAGCATGCATTTCCTCCATTTACTACTTCAACATTACAACAAGCAGCAAACAGAGTTCTTGGATTTACAGCAAAAAGAACAATGGGAATAGCTCAAATGTTATATCAATCTGGATATATAACATATATGAGAACGGACTCAACAAACTTAAGCTCTCAAGCAATCGAATCAATTAGAAAGTTTGTAGCTAAAGAGTATGGTGATAAATATCTACCTGCAAAACCAAACTTCTATAAAACTAAATCTAAGAACGCCCAAGAAGCTCACGAAGCAATTAGACCTTCGGATGTATCTTTTACTCCACAGGCAGCGGCTAAAAAGCTAGATCCAACTGATGCAAAATTATACACATTAATATGGAAAAGAGCTGTTGCAAGTCAAATGTCAGAAAAGATTTCAAACCAGTTGAGTTTGGAGATCAAGCCACAAGGCACACAACAAGATTATACATTCATCGCAAGTGGTGAGAACGTACTATTTGATGGGTTTAGATTGTTGTTACAAGGGGATAAAGAGGATGATGAGGTTGCAATATTGGGTCATATTAATAAGGGCGATATCCTAAGTCTTATAGAATTATCGCTATTGCAGAAGTATACTAAACCAAAGCCAAGATACTCAGAAGCAGGTCTAGTAAAGACTTTAGAAGCGCTTGGAATTGGAAGGCCTTCAACATACGCAACAATCATTAGCACTATTATTGATAGGGGATATGTTGAAAAGATTGAAAAAGCATTAGCACCAACTGATATTGGTAGGGTAGTTTGTAAGTTCTTAAAGAGTAGCTTTGGACGACTGGTTGATTATGAATACACAGCAGGTGTTGAGAATAGGTTAGACGATATCTCAAATGGAGAACTTAAGTATGTACCATTCATGGAATCAGAGTATGGGTCTCTTCAAAAGGATATTGATAGTGCAGAAAATGGTATTAAAAAAGAAGACTTAGTAATCTTAGGTAAGTCAGATGAAAAGTGTCCTGACTGTGGAGCAGCAATGCTAGTTAAGATAGGTAAGAACGGTAAGTTCCTAACTTGTGAAAGATTTCCTGAGTGTAAAGGGATTAAGAGCTTGGCAGAAAGCGAACCTTTAGATGAAGAGAAGTATTTGAAATTAGAAAAGTGTGAGAAATGTGGGTCGGATATGATTTTAAAGAGTAGTAAATATGGAAAGTTTTGGGGTTGTTCTAAATACCCTGAGTGTAAGAATATAAAACCACTTGCGCTAAAAGAAACTTGCCCATTATGTGGAAAGAATCTAACTGAGAAGAAAGGTAGATGGGGTAAAACATTTACAGGTTGTACTGGATATCCAGACTGTAAATATATAAAGAAGGAAAGTAAGAAGAAAAAAGAAGAAGAGGAGTAAGTACTTGTTCATAACTCTTGTGTAATATTAATACATGTTACCAAGAGAAAAATTTCTAAAGTGGGGTGTATCAAATATGTCTTTAAAAGACCTTATTTCCATAATAATTTCTTCAGGTAACAAACAGAGAAATGTATTCCAGATAAGCGCGGAAGTAGATAAATTATTTAAACGGGGTACTGTTGCATATCAAGACTTCATATCAATTAATGGCTTAGGTGAGGTTAAGGCTATGAAACTATCTGTGTGCGTAGAATTGGGCTTGAGGTACTATGTGGATAAAGTATCTCGGAGAGTGATTAGAACTAGTGCGCAGGCTTATGAAACACTAAGGGGTATGGGTAGGTATAGGCAGGAACACTTTGTATGTATTTTCTTAAACGCTAGATATGAAGAGGTCTGCAGAAAGACTGTTGGTATAGGAACGGTTGATGGTGTACATGTTTTACCCAGGGATATTATTATTGCTGGGCTTAAGTTTAACGCACTTTATGTAATTATGGCTCACAATCATCCTTCGGGTAACCTAAGTGCAAGCCAGGGCGATATAGATGTAACTAAAAGAATCAAAAATTCGTTAGAGCTTGTTGGTATGGAGTTGTTAGATCATTTAATTATCTCAAATAGTGGATGGTCAAGAGTAGAAATTCTATAGGTGAAATGGATATTTAGGGGCTTTTTATGAGTGCTTAAGTCCTTTTGTTGCATAACTATTAAGATTTTGATAAACTCTGCTGTTTATTTAATCTCTCATACTCTTTATTTTTCCTTGGATAGAGATATCCTAAAAGAGTAGTAGAAGAAAGGAAATTATTATAATGCAAAAGGAAATCAAAACTTCTGTACAGGTAGAAGAAGTAAAACAAATGCCTGAAGTTACATTACCTTCACTTGAAGAATTGCTACAAGCAGGTGCCCACTTTGGACACAGAACTAGTGCTTGGAATCCTAAAATGAAGCCATACATTTATGAGGGAAGAAATGGTGCTCATATCATTGACCTTGTAAAAACACTTACCAAGACTAAACAAGCTTTAGCTGCTATTCAAAAGGCTGCTCAAACTGGATATATCATGGTTGTTGGAACAAAGGGTCAAGCTGCTACTATGGTTCAGCAAATGGCATTACAAAAAGGTGCATTCTATATTAATAAGAGATGGCCAGGTGGACTTTTCACAAACTTTAGAGGTGTTAAAAGAAGTGTAGACAACCTTGTAAAGATGGAAATCACTATTGCTAGTGGTGCAAAAGGAATGGTTAAAAAAGAGCAGTTATTAATGCAAAGAGACGTAGAGCGATTAAACAAGATCTATGATGGAATCAAGTTCATGGATAAGTTGCCAGCCCTAGTTGTTGTAATTGATACTAAAGTTGAAAAGAATGCAATTAAAGAGTGTATTATCAGTGGTATTCCTGTTGTGTCACTTGTTGACTCAAATAGTAATCCAGATGGAATTACTCATGTAATACCAGCTAACGATGACTCATTAAAGAGTATTTCACTTTTTGTTGAACTATTCGGAAAAGCCATTGAGAACTCAAGATATTCTAAGCAATTAATTGCAACTAGAACTTCACACGTAACATCACTTGAGAGAATGAGCTCAGACTATTCAGCTGAAGTTGAAAGAGTTAAAGCTATGGAAGAAGCTGAAAAAGAAAGATTGAAAGCTTTAAGACAGGGTAAAATTGATGACGCTGTTGCAAAGAGTGTCGTAAGAGTAATTGAAAAACCAGTTGACCCACTTTCAATAGAAGGTACGGATCTTCCTGTTAGAGTAAAGAAAGCTTTAATAACAGCAGGATTTGAAAAGATTGATGATTTAAGAGGTGCAACAGAAGCAGATCTTCTTAAAGTTAAAGGAATTACTGACAAGAACGTAACTGCAGTATTGGATTTATTAAAGTAATAATTTAAGAAAGTAAAAGTCATGGGAGTATCACTAGACGCAATTAAACAATTAAGAGAAAAAACATCTGCCGGTATGGCACTTTGTAAAGAAGCACTTGAAGCTTCAGATGGTGATATGTCTAAAGCAATTGAATATATTAACCAAAGAAGTGATGTTGTTAGTCGATTAAGAGATTTAACTGGAGCAAAAATTGGACTTTGTAAGATTGCGTATGAAGATGCTGCTCATGACTTTGAAAAAGCAGTTGAGTTAATTAAAGAACGAGGTTGGGATAGCCCAATTGGTGCTGAAGATGAAGGTTCAAAAGAAGGTGTTATTGATGTATATCTACACGGAAGTGAAAGAAAGCTATTTGCTGCTGTTGAAGTAATTACAAAGACTGACTTTGTAGCAAAAAATGATCAGTTTAGAGCATTTGTACATGAGTTAACTCTTCAAGTAGCTGCTTCAAAACCTACTTATGTTTCAAAAGAAGATATGCCAGCTCAAAAGGTTGAAGAGATGAAAGCTCTTTTCTTAAAAGAAGTTGAACAAGAAGGTAAGCCTGCAAATATTGCAGAAAAGATTGTTGAAGGAAAACTTAACAAGTTCTATTCTGAGAACTGTTTAATGGAACAGAAGTGGTTTAAAGACGAATCTAAAACAATCCGAAGTCTATTTGATGACGCCGTAGCAAAGATGGGTGAGCCATTGGTTGTTCGAAGAATTACATACTGGGAGTTGGGCAAGTAGTAAATATACTGTACAATATCTTTAGATTAATTTTATATTTTTCATAAATATGGATTTAAATACATTCAAAAAGAATGTTGATAATTGTGTGAATTTTCTTATAGAAGAGCTAGCAAATATTCATACGGGTAGAGCAAATCCTGCGCTTGTTGAGGGTATCAAGGTTGAGGCATATGGAATGGACAACCCACTTAAAAATGTGGCAGGAATTTCTGTTTCTGATTCAAAATCACTTATCGTTACCCCTTGGGATAAAGGATTAAAAGAAAATATTGTTAAGGCAGTAAATGCTGCTAATCTTGGATTTTTACCTTCAGTTGAAGGTGATTCGGTTAGAATTAAAATTCCTGACTTAACTCAAGAGAGAAGAGAACAATATGTAAAAGTTATGAAAGAAAAGGTTGAGCATTCAAGAATCTCTGTTAGAAATGTTAGACAAGAGGCTATGAAAGAAATTGATGATAGTGTTAAAAACGGTCTTCCAGAAGATGAGGGAAAGAGATTAAAGGAAGAAGTTGAGAAGTATGTAAAGAGTACAAATGAAAAGATTGAAGAGATCCGAAAGAATAAGGAAACTGATCTACTTACTGTTTAAAATTTAGCTACTGCCATGCAAGAAATATTATCTACAATTAGTACTTTTGGATTATTTATACTAACACTAGGCGTTTTAGTATTTATACATGAATTAGGACACTATATTGTAGCAAGACTTGTTGGTGCTAAAGTTGAAGAGTTTGCATTAGGGCTTGGATGGAAGATATGGGGAAAGAAAATAGGTGAGACAGAGTATAAAATAAATCTTTTACCACTTGGTGGATATGTAAAGATTTTAGGCGAGAACGAAAAAGAAGGAGATAATGATCCTAGAAGTTTAAAGAATAAAACGCCACTTCAAAGAATTGCTGTAATGATTGCTGGTGTAGTTATGAACTTTCTACTTGCTTCGATTCTATACATATCACTATTTTCACTTTCTGGATTCAAATTCTACCTTCCAGAGGCAAATTCAGATTTTAAACCTCTTGGAGGAAAAGTAATCTTGGAGAAATTAGATGAAAAAGTTGAGTATTCTGCATTGGTAACCGATGGGAATGCTAAGAAAGCAAGTCTTCCCGAAAAAGGAGAGATTAAGAAAATAGGGGATAGTAATATAGAGTATTCATTTGAAATTCCTAAGAAGCTAGGTGAATATAAGGGTAGGGAAGTTATAATGAATATATGCGATTCCGAGTGTAAAGATTACAATGTTCAGGTTAGTAGTGAAGGAAAGATAGGTATTTCGCTTGTTTCAAACTATATATATGCAGTTTCCTATGCTGATAACAAAATATTGAGTGGATTTTCACATGGAGTGAATATGATTAGAATTATGTTTGGTACTCTTGGTAATATTTTTTCTGAAGCAAAGCAGAGTGGTGACTATTCTACTGCTGTTAATACTGTTTCTGGTCCTGTAGGGATATATCTTGCAATTGATTATGTAAAACAATTCGGACTTACATCTATTCTAGGTTTGATGGCTGATTTGAGTTTAGTATTAGCGTTCATGAATCTTCTACCAATTCCAGCGCTTGATGGAGGTAGAATATTGTTAACAATTCCTGAGCTGATTACTAGAAAACCAATAAATCCCAAATTAGAAAATATTTTGATAAATGTTAGCTTTATCCTCTTAATGCTTTTGATGGTAGCAATAATGGTTAAAGATGTAGTGTACTTTGAATCTATGAAAGAGATATTTAAGTAGTATACCTCTTTACATATTCCTGTTAATTGATTAATCTGTATATATATAAATACATACAGAAAATATGGAAAAGTCTGGTAGTACAATTCTCCTCGTTTTAGGAATTCTTCTAGTAATAGGTATGGGTGTTGGTGGATACTACTTAGGTAGGTATTTAGATATTCAGGAAGCAGAAAAAGTAAAGGCACCTGTAGTTAGAGTAAAAGGAGATCCTAAAGAAACAAAAACTTATACCAATTCAGATGTTAATATTGAATTAAAATATCCAGGAGATTTCAAAGTAATAGAAGCTAAATTACAAGATTCAGATTCAACTAGCTATTTCAGATTAGTGAACGAAGAAGGGTCTGTTTTTGGTTTTGAGAGAAGTAGTAAAAGTGGTACACAGGTAATATGTGATGAAAGTGATGCTCAGGGTACAAAAGGAAATAATAAAAAATGTGAATATATTACTGATTTAGTTAGATTTGCAAGATATTTAGATACAAGTAAATCAAATTCAACAGAAGGTGAGTATTGGGTAATCGCAGAAAATGTTAGTGCAGATAAAGCAGGTGTATTTAGATATGATAGTTCAAATGGTTTTTATTATAAAGCAATGAGTAGCACAGACCTAGAGAGATTAGATGAAATTATGAAATCAGTTGTAAGAAAATAATATGGCACAGATTAGAATAAAACCAGTTGGATTGATTTTATTATTCCTAATACTTTCAATTATTTCTTTCGGATTAGGATTTGGATTATGGAGTTTAACAGGGAAAGTAAATATTGCTCCAACAGAGAGTAGTGCTGCTGGTTGTAGTGCTGCAGAATCACCTAAGGAATGTGGAGGTTGTGGTGGTGCAAAGGGCGATGGATCTAGGTATGAATGTGTCTGGAGGGATGGTGGATGTGGAGAAAGTGGTAATAGATGTGATGGTGGAGGTGGGGGTGGTGAGACTGGATGTAATAATTCTCAGGGTACGGTGTGCAAACTCGGCTCAAAGCCAACCTGTCAAACAAATAATAATGGAAATACTGGATATTTGTGTAATTGTATTGATGTTACAAACGCTGGTGATTCTTGTACTACTGCTTACCAGTGCAATACTTTCGACCCTCAAGGATGCAAACCAGAAAGTGGTAATGGACAGCCTACATATACTAACGTACCTATAGTTAATGGATGCGCCACACTTAGCGGGGCAAGTGGATATAATCTCTATTATTGTCCTGATATGCCTCAGAATAATAATAGCCAAGGATGTCAACAAAACGGAAGTCAAGTTAATGGTAGTAGTGTATGTTCAAACAGCTTTCCTTCTTCGCATTGTGGATGGGTACAGGCAGATTTTATTGGAGTAGATGGCGTTAGATATGCAAGTTGGTATATCCCATGTAATGAAGAGAATCCTGAAACACCTGAGACTCCAGGAGTAAATGTATGTAATGGTGGTGGAGTTAAAACTCCAACAAACAGTGCTGATTATGAAGTAGGGGAAGTTGTTGTGTTTAGTGGGTATGCATATGATACAGATGGAATTAATAAGAGTAAGATTGTCGTTAAAGTTGATGGAGTTGTTGTTGGTAATGCAACTGCCACTGATAAGTTATGTCCTGCAGGTAGTACTGATGCCGCATGTGTAGCCGCCGCTGGAAAGCCTGTTGTTGATTGGACATACTCATATACAGTTACAACTGCAGGCGCTCATACCTTTGCCGCAACTTGGGAAGATACTAAAGGAATAACTGGATCTTCGTGTCAGGGAAGTAGAGTGATTACATCAAATATTCAAGGAAACCCAGATTGGGAGATTAGCAAAACTGGCGCTTCGATTTGTATTGATAAAACAGCTGGTGCTCAGAAAGCTCAAGTTGATTACACAATTACAATTAAGAATGTAGGTGATTTAGCAGGACAATTATCTACTTTAGTTGATACCCAAGACGCAAAAGTTAAAAGTAGTTTTATACAGCAAAATACAGTTGTTCCTGACGCAGATGTAAGTGGAAGAACCCTTACCTGGGATGTATCTGGTGCTCTTGGATTATTCACACCTGGTCAATCAAAAACATTTAAATACTCGATGGTTGTTCCTCAATCAAGCTTTGGAACATATATTAATACTGTAACAGGAACACCTGATAGTGGGGACGCTATTCAAACAACAGAAGTAACTATTGTTGGTTGTGATGCACCACAAACTGGATTGTTTGATTCTACAGCCTCAAAAGTAGTATTAGGTATAATTTTGATTGCTGGTAGCGCAATCTATCTATACTCTGAGGGAAAGATTTTTAGTGATCTTGATATTTCAGGAAGACTAAAAAAGAAAAGAAAAGAAGATTTTGAAAATAGAGTGGCAGGTGCGTAGCCCATATGCTATAATCGCTACGCAATAATTTACTTAATCAAACTTGATTGTGGCAGTAATTGTACATGCAAGTGAAAACATAGATAGTGCTCTTAAAAGACTTCATAGAGAAGTACTAAGAGAAAAGATTCTTGAAACCTACAGGTCAAAAGCCTTTAGAGTCAAGGATTCATTCTTGGAATCTGAGAAGAGAAGAGCTTGGGCAAAAACCAAGAGACGAAGACGATCAGCTTCAAGAAAAGCAAGAAATTAGTTAATCGCTAATAAAATGCCAATACTCGAGACACTTAGAAATGAGATGTTTTTAGCCAGAAAGAATGGTGAAATTGATAAAGCAAATATTTTAGGGATGGCTATAGCTTCCGCTAGTAATTTCAAGATTGAGGTACAAAGAGATTTAACCGATGAAGATTTGGTTATGTTGTTGCGTAAAGAAGAAAAGAAACTTAAAGAGGCATACACTCAATTCCAAGAAAATGGTAGGACAGATTTAGCATCAAAAGAACAATTACAGCTTTCAGTTATACAATCATTCCTTCCTCAGCTAATGTCTACAGAAGAAATTGAAAAGTATGTTAAAGAGCAGTTAGATGAAATGGGAGAAGTGAACGTTCGAGATATGGGGAAAATCATAGGAATGATGATGGGACAGTTAAAAGGAAAAGCAGATGGTAGTGAAGTTAGTAATGCAGTTAAGAAATTGATATCATCTAACTGATGATAGAAATATACCAATACCCAAAAATATTTAGACTTAAAAAGTCACAATATATTGAGATACTCCAAAAAGCAGTAGAAAAGAAATTCAAACTTGAGAATATAAGTGTAGTTTTTGTTAGTATAGAGGACATACTGAAGCTTAATATTGAGTATAGGGATGTTGATAGCCCAACTGATGTACTTTCCTTTAATTACAATACTCAAGACCTTTTAGGAGAGGTATACGTGTGTATTGAGTATATACAGAAGAATAGACCGGAATTAGATTTAAAAGAAGAAGTTTCAAGACTAATTGTACATGGGATATTACATTTATATGGATATGATCATAAATCAGAATTCGTAGATGTTAATCAAAAGAACTTAGAGGACATGTTCCTATTACAAGAAGAGATATTAAAAGATATAATGAAAAAGATATGAAATTAATAGTTGGACTTGGAAATATTGGCAGACAGTTTAAAGATACACCACATAATGTGGGGTTTGAATTCATAAATGAACTACGAAGAATACTCATTCTAAAAGGATACTCTGTAGATGCTTGGAAGAACGAAAATAGTTTCTTTAGTGAGATATGTAAAATACGTAAAGATGGTCAGACAGCTTTTCTTCTTGTTAAGCCAACAACCTTTATGAATGTATCAGGAAAAGCAGTATCCAAACTTGCTGAAAAGTATGAATTTGAAGAAGTGGTAATTGTTCATGATGATTTAGATATAAAGTTGGGGGAGTATAAAATACAAAGAGGAAAAGGCCCAAAAGGACATAATGGTGTATTAAGTGTAGAGAATATTAAAGGAAGCGAGAACTATTTAAGAGTTAGAATTGGTGTAGAGAATAGGGTGGATAATAGCGCTATTCCTGGAGATATTTATGTCATTAAAAGAATGAGTAAAGCTGAGCTAGAAACTGTGAATGAAGTAATTTCAGCATCAGTATCCGAACTTATTACTCTTGTATAAATAACTCTTGAGAAATATCTTTCATTTCCATTTCAACTGGAACTCCATTTTCGTTTTGTATAAAAAGCTTCAAATTCTTTAGCACAATACCTAACGAATATTCCTCATCTGAATATTTAACAATTACAAGAGCCCCTGGCTTAATATCTTTAACTTCAGAAGACTTTTTAAAAGTGTTAGTAGAAAATAGATATGGAAATAGAGCTTTAGAGAAACTCTCAATATTATTTCTATTCATATAATCGGAAACAACTGGGGTTAGATAATTTCCAGTTTGTGCGTATGCCTGTAGAATTGCTCTTAAAAGTGTGTGACCACCGTATGTATATTTAATCTGCTCCTCAATTGTTCTGTTCTTTGCTGGGAGTATTGTTGTTGATGAGTATACTTTCTCAAATTCCAATATAAGTTGATCTTTAGTTACCTGTTTAAAATTATCAACAAAGTTATTATCGACATCATAATCATATGAATCTGCTAGTCTATCCTCATCTGTATCAAATATTGGATTACCATTCTCTTTTTTGAAAATATCAACTTGATATACAGAGGAATATGTATAAAGGTTAAATATTAAGTATGCGATTGGTAGAACAATTAGGGTAAATAGCTTGAGATTAATGAATTCATATAGAAGGTATAGAAGACAGATGGAAATAAATAGTATCTCAAGTGCAAAGAGTGGATTTGCAAAGTATCCTGCAAATAAATTGTCCGGAAAAATATTCCCTAATATTGTTAAGTATTGAGAGTAGAATGGGGTAAAAAACATAATATGCCCCCCAATTAGGTCTGCGAGCATATGGGAAATAGAACTTGCCAGAATAGTTATATATATTATTTTCCTCTTTGTGTTTGTTTTTGGCCATTTAAGATACTCAAGTACAATAGCAACTAGTATTGTTATGCCAATCCAAAGAATTGGAGTATGAGATAGAAGAGAATGATGTAAAAATGGTGGTTTTCCAACTGAAGCTAGATAAAAGATATCAAAGTCTGGAAATATTCCTAGAAAGAAAGAGAAAATATATAGAAGAATAAGCTCTTTTTTCTTAAGAGTTTTTAATAATCTTCCATTACTAAGTTTTGTAGCAATGATTGCTATTGGTCCATGAGCTATTAACATATTTCATTATACAGTTTTTAATATTGTTGATAAAATCAGAGCTATGAAGAACCTGTATGAAGCGATATCCCAAAAGATAAATATTGAAATAAATGATGGTGACTTTTTAGTAAATGTTACTGAAAGACTCTTACCCTTAGTTGCTAATATTTTAAGTCACAAAGTAGGTAAGAGGGTTGAGGTTTCTGTATATGACCTGAAAAGTAATGTAAGTGGAGTTAACCAAATAATTAAAGTTGGTGAGAAGTTTAACATCGAAACTTTATCTGAGTTTGGATATACAAGAGTACCCAGAGTTTGGAATGATAAAGAGTTTTCTGTTTTAGGTGATTTAGTTATTTTTCAAAGAGTTGGTGAGGAGTTTGCCGTTAGAATTAGTATGTTTGATAATATCGTTGAAGAAATATCACTTGTGAATAAAGATGATAGGTCTTTAATCTCAAAAACTCAGTCATACTTTTTAACAGAAGATACACACATATTGGCAAGATACTGTTCTGATTATCAATACAGTGAAATACTCAATCTAAATTTTCTACGGAATGAAAAAGTTCAAGAAGGTGTTGATATTGGTATAAGAGAATTTCCTGGTGGGAGGTTTTCTCAAATTGAAAAGATTATTAAATCATATCTCTCTCTAGATTTTAGCGTATACCTTTCTACAAATAATGATGAGTTTGAAATTGAAGGATGTAAAAAAGTTGATGGGGAGTTCCCATTGGGATTTGTAATATCAAAATCCAAAATCGCTCTTGTTACGGATTTTGAACTATCAGGTAGAATTGAACTCTTCAAAGCAAGTACCAGAATTAAGAATGAGAATCTTTTCAATGAAATTGTAAGAGGGGATTATATTGTTCATCAAGATCATGGAATTGGAATCTATCAAGACTTAATTATTCAAGATGAAATTACGTACTTTGATATTCGATATGCAGGAAAAGACAGATTGCTTGTACCCGTTTCGGCTAGTGATAAGTTGAGTAAATATGTGTCATCAGGAGGGTCTACACCTAAACTTACAGGCTTAAACTCCGTTGTATGGGGAAAGATAAAGGCAAAAGCTCTAGAGGATATTCAAGCAATGGCAAAGGAACTGGTTGGAATTTACGCAATGAGAAAGATTTCTAAGTCTTCTGTAATGGTACGTGATCATCATGATGAGGTTGAGTTGGGAAAGTTTGTAGAGGCTTTTGCGTATGCTGATACCGAGGATCAAATGGTAATTACCCAAGAGATTTTAAAAGATCTTTCAAAGGAGAGTCCAATGGATAGGTTAATTGTAGGTGATGTAGGCTTTGGTAAAACAGAACTAGCTGCAAGAGCAATCTTTTTATGTGTTAATGCTGGATATCAAGTTGCAATGCTTGCTCCAACAACTATTCTTTCAATGCAACATTATCATGTACTTACACAAAGATTTTCTGAGTATCCATTTAGAGTTGAAGTATTAAATAGATATGCAGGGAGTGAAAAAAGAAATCAGGTTTTAAATGATTTAGAAGCTGGTAAAGTCGATGTCTTAATTGGTACTCACTCAATACTTTCAGACGCGGTTAAATTTAAAAAACTAGGCTTACTTGTAATTGACGAAGAACAGAAGTTTGGAGTTGTGCAAAAAGAGAAATTAAAGAAAAAGAAGCTTGATGTTCATACATTATCAATGACTGCAACTCCAATTCCTAGAACATTAAATATGGCGATTTCTGGAATTAGAGATCTGAGTATTTTATCTTCTGTCCCAATGGGTCGAAAGCCAATTGAAAATCATTTTGGAGAATTTGATTGGGATGTAGCACTAAAGGCAATTGATGTTGAAGTTAGAAGAGGTGGACAGGTCTATTACCTGCATAATAGGGTGGCAGAATTAATCAATATTAAAGAAGAAATACTGGCTCAAAGACCAAATATTACTGTTGAGATTTCGCATGGACAGATGGGAATGAGAAAGATTTCAGAAGTAATGGAAAAGTTTTCAAAAGGAGAAATTGATGTTTTAGTATGTTCAAGTATTGTTGAGAACGGATTGGATATTCCAAATGTAAATACTATTATTGTTGATGATTCTCAAAGATACGGATTGTCATCGCTTTATCAAATTAGAGGTAGGGTAGGTAGGTCATCTCGACAAGCTTATGCATACTTTTTCCATACATTACTCAAAGGAGATGCTCTTTTGAGAATGGATGCACTTTCAGAGGCGAATAATATCGGCTCTGGATTCATTTTGTCCAATAGAGATCTTGAGATTAGAGGTGCGGGTAATATCCTAGGAAAGTCCCAGTCTGGAGCAATTAATTCTGTTGGGTATGCAATGTATTCACAAATGCTTGAGGAAACTGTTTCGAAACTACAGGATGGGAAGTATAAGTAGAATGTAAGTATACTCAGACTGTACTTGTACATTATGTTTGAGAATAAGGACTCTTGGGTGTTAGTGTTAAATACTCTTAAAAGTTAATATCCTAATAGCATGCCTAAAGTGTTATACAATAAATACCGATCTTCGGATTTTGACCAGTTAATTGGTCAGGAGCATATTACAAAGATTCTTAAAAACGCTGTTAAGACAGGTAGAGTTTCTCATTCATATCTTTTTGTTGGATCAAGAGGAACTGGTAAAACAAGTACAGCAAGGATTCTTTCTAAAGCGCTTAATTGTTTAAATATTAAGCCTGATGGTAATCCATGTAATGAGTGTGAGCATTGTATCGATATAGTTGCTGGTAAGTTTATGGATTTGATTGAAATTGATGCTGCTTCAAATCGTGGTATTGATCAAATAAGAGAGTTAAAAGAGAAATTAGAGTTTAGCCCTGTTAAAGGAAAGTATAAGATATATATAGTTGATGAGGTTCATATGTTAACAAAAGAGGCTTTTAATGCTCTTTTGAAGACACTTGAAGAGCCTCCAGCTCATGTAATTTTCATGCTTGCTACAACTGATGTTCATAAATTACCACCTACAATTCTTTCAAGATGTCAGAGATATGACTTCAGATTAGGTACATCAGAGCAAATTAAGAAGGTAATCTCTGATGTTTCAAAGTCAGAGGGATTTACCTTTGCAGATGATGCACTCAACCTTCTTGTTGAGAGTGCTAAAGGTAGTTATCGTGATTCACTTTCACTACTTGATGCTGTTATAACGGGTCAACTTCAAAGTGAGAAACCTGAGAGTATAAATATTGATGAAGTTAGAAGAGTTTTAGGAATTCCAGATAATTCGATAGTCTTTAAATTTCTAAACTATTTGTTTGAAGGAGATGGAGCGAACTCCCTTGCTATTATTGATGAAATTGAGAGTAGGGGAGTTAATATTTCACAGTTTGTTAAATCTTGTTTAGGTGTATTACAAGAGTCATTAATTGCAAAAATTGCAGGTTCAAGTCTTGATGAAAGGTATGTATTTGCCCAAAGTGTAGACGCAAATAGAATCACCTCAGTTGTTGGCATATTTCTCAACGCAGATAAAAATCTAAAGAATGCACCGATTCCATCATTAGTACTTGATATGTTAATTGTTCAAGTATCAAGCGGAAATCTAATTAAAAATGAGATTAAGGAGAAAGTTGTAGTAAAAG
Organism: uncultured Candidatus Saccharibacteria bacterium; assembly: GCA_964539195.1. Taxonomy (GTDB): domain Bacteria; phylum Patescibacteriota; class Dojkabacteria; order SC72; family SC72; genus JAJTYH01. The sequence continues at coordinate 14,407 of CAZIIC010000005.1, read as the reverse complement.
AAGTAAAAAAAGAGTTACCAAAGGTTGAAATCAAAGAACCTGAGAGTGAGAAAACTAGTGAAGTTAAAGAAGAGGAAGAAGAAGAGGAAGATGGGATTTCTCAAGCTGAGGTATCTACATTGGATTTAACACTTGATCAGATTCAGGGAAAATGGAAAGAAATTGTTGATAATCTAAAGCCTGCTAAAGGTAGATTGTTTGCATTCCTTGCAAACGCTCGTTTGCTAGAACTTAGAGGAGATAGTCTAAAGCTTGAAGTACCATTTGAATTCTATAAAGAACAGATTGAGAATAGTTCAAATAAGGAAGTAATAAGTAATGTGTTTAATAAGGTATTTGGTACATCTTTTAAAATATCATGTGAAGTAAATGGTGGAGTTAAAAGAAAGAAAATGGCCTCTTCGGATATTGTAATGCAAAATGTACCACCTAAAGCTACAACAACTGCTCCCGCTCAATCTAACAATAATAAGCCAGCCTCTGATGTTCCAAGGAAAATAAGTAAAAAGGTAGAGCAGATATTTGAAGGTATGTAGTTTGGTTTTTCCCTTTAAAGTTGGTATTATTCTTCTGTTTAAGATAAGTAAATATATAGTATGGTAAATCCCGTAAAATTAATGCAAATGAGAAATGAAGCAGTTGCAATGCAAAAGAAAATGCAATCAAGAAAGATTTTAGGAGAATCAAGAGATAATAGAATCAAACTTCAAATGAATGCAGCACAAGAGCTAGAAATGCTTGTAGTAGATGAAAGTATTGTTGATGAACAGACACTTCGAATAATAAATAATGGTATTAAAGAGGCGTTTAAGGACTACCAGAAGAAACTTCAAAAGGAAATGGTAAAAGATGTTGATTTAGACCAAATTAAGAAACTTCTCGGTTAATGAGCGTTCTCCCAAAATCTGTTGAAAAGGTAATAGAAGAGTTTGCTAAACTGCCTGGAGTTGGGCCAAAAAGTGCAGGAAGAATGGCATATCATTTTTTAAGATCTCCATATAAGGAAGCTACAAAATTGGCAAACATGCTTTTGGAGATGGATGAAAAGGTAATGTACTGCACTAAATGTTTTAATGTATCAGATAGTACAATATGTAATATTTGTGACTCTACAAATAGAGATGGTACTAAAATATGTGTTGTTGAAGAAGCTTTAGATGTCGTAGCGTTTGAAAAGTCAGGAGTATTTAATGGTGTATATTTTGTTCTAGGTGGTTTGATTTCACCTGCTGAAGGAATAACGGCAACAGAGCTTAGATTTTCCCAGTTGAAAAAGAGAGTAACTGAAATAGGGGAGTGTGAAATAATAGTCGCTACAAATCCAAGTTTAGAAGGAGAGGCTACGGCAAACTATATTTATGACCTATTTAAAAATGAAGTTCAAGAAGAGAAAGTCTCAATTACAAGACTTGCAATGGGTCTGCCAACTGGTGCTGATTTAGAATATGCCGACCAATTAACACTTAAAAGAGCACTTGAGGGAAGAAGAAAAATCTAATATACTCCACATATGAAAATATTTATCTGCAAAGTTTGTTGTAATCCAATTTGTTAGTTGGCTTATTTTGCAGTTTTCCCGTAATGAAAAATACAATCTTAAGCCAATTAATACTTGGTTTATATTTTATTTGATATACTAAATATATTATGAAGCTATACAACACATTAGGTAGGAAACTTGAAGAGGTAAGTACATCACAAGATGGTACAATTCATATGTATAATTGTGGTCCAACAGTATATTGGAACCCACATATAGGTAACCATAGAGCATTCATTACATGGGATGTGCTAGCTAGAGCCTTAAGATATTCCGGATATTCACTTAAGAGAGTAATGAATATAACTGATGTTGGTCATATGACTGAGGATGAGGATTTTGGAGTGGATAAAATGGAGGTCGGTGCTAAAAAAGAGGGTATAACCCCAATTGAAATTGCAAATAAATATATAAAAGCATTTCTTAGTGACTTAGAACTTCTAAATGTTCAATTCCCAGATGGGAGTCAAGTTGTAAAGGACTTTGATGTTTCAAAATTAAGCTCTGTAAATATGACAAGAGCAACAGACTTCATTTCTGAGATGATTGAATTAATTAAGAAGATGGAACAAGATGGCTTTACATATGAAACTGAACAAGCTGTATATTTTGATATTTCAAAGTATCCTGAATATACAAAACTTTCAGGTCAAGTTTTAGAAGAGAATGTGATAGGTGCTAGAGACGAAGTGAAGGTTGATAGTCAGAAAAAGCATCCTGCTGATTTTGTGCTTTGGATGAAGGCTGTTGGTCAGTATGAAAACCATGTTATGAAGTGGCCATCTCCTTGGGGAGTTGGATTCCCAGGTTGGCATATTGAGTGTTCTGCAATGGGTACAGCAGTACTTGGATACGAAATTGATATACACACAGGTGGTATTGAGCATATAGGGGTACATCACCCAAATGAAAGGGCTCAGAACTATGGTGTGTCTCATAAGGAGATAGTTAAAATGTGGGTACATAATGAGCATCTTCAATCAATTAGTGGAGATAAGTTAGCTAAAAGTAAGGGAAATGCATTTACACTTGAGGAACTAATTGAAAAAGGATTTGATCCCATGGATTTAAGAATGTTAATTGCTATTAACAACTACAGAGTGCCTTTGAGATTCTCACTTGATGTCCTTGAGAATACAAAACAGACTAGGATTTCGTTGATAAACAAGTTACGAAATTTAAATAGTAGTAAATCAAACAAACCTGGTGTTGTTATCACTGAATTTAAACAGAAGTTTATAGACGCCCTAGAAAACGATTTAAATGTCTCTGTGGCATATTCAGTCCTAAATGATGTCCTTAAATCAGAAAGTAGCGCTGAAGATAAGTTGGCAACGGTATACGATTTTGACAAGGTATTTGCCTTAAACCTAAAAGAATCTGTTGAAGGTATTGTGATTCCTGATGTAATTGAAAAGTTAGCCTCTCAAAGACAAGAAGCAAAAATGAAAGGGGATTACGCAAATGCTGATCAAATCAGAGATGATATATACTCCAGGGGGTATATAATTAAAGACCTTCCAGAGGGTAAATTTGAAATTTTAAGGAAATAGAATGCAAATAACAAAAAGTATTAAATTGAATAAAAGCCAATCAGAAAAGCTACACTCAGAGTTAATAAGCAAGGGTTTTAGAGAGGGTAAGATACCAAATCCATATGTTATGTGGAGACTAGAAGGTCTTAACACTAATGTTATGTATTATTCCTCTGGATCACTGGTTTCTCAAGGTGAGTTTGATATTACTTCTCTGCTTACTAATGATTCTGCAACTGATTTTAAGCCACATCTTGGTAACGACGAAGTCGGAAAAGGTGACTATTATGGCCCTTTGGTTGTGTGCTCTGTTTTTGTGGATGAAAAAAGTCGTGCAAAAGCTATTGAATTGGGTGTTGCAGATTCAAAGAAGATTTCAGATAGTAAAATTATTACTATTTTTGAGTCTTTAAGCGAATCAGTATTGTATCATTGTGAAATACTGCTACCTGAAAGGTATAACGAGGAGATTAGAAGGTTTAAGAATGTTTCTTATTTACTTGCAAGTATTCATGCAAAGTGTGCAAAATCGTTACTTGAAAGATTAGATGGAAATATGTATGAATGTGTTGTTGATCAATTCTCTTTAGATAAGGGGAGACTCGCTAAAGCTTTTGAAGATGTAGATGTTAAGCTAGTACAGTTTCATAAAGGAGAGAGTGATATTGCTGTTGCTCTTGCTTCTGTATTTGCCCGTGCAATTTTTTTGAAAGAGTGGGGGAAGATGAATGAAAAGTATTCTCTTGATTTCCCAAAAGGCGCTACAGAGGTTATTAATTTCGGTAAGGAATTTGTAAAAAGATATGGCGAACAGGAACTTTATAATGTAGCGAAAGTATCATTTAGAACTACTTCTCAGATTCTTTCTTCTTTTTAGATTTTACCCACTTTATTATTGAAATAACGGAAATTGTTAGAATGGCAATAACAATTATTGCTACAACTCCAACGATTACTCCAATTTGATAAAGGATAGATACATCTACTTTGTTAAGTACTGGAGTTTGATCAATATCGCTATATGTTTTACTTACAATCGTCTTACTCTCAAGTATGCTGCTTAAATCTTTCCAAATATTTACTTCGAATGTTTGTGAAATTGTTTCTCCGGGATATACAGTTTTAATATCTTTATTTATTTCAAATCTTTCCATCACTTGATTACCTTTGGAATCAATAATTCTAATTTCACCTTGAGGTTTAAATACAAAGTTTGAGTTGTTTGTATACACATATTCGAATTGTGTAGGTATGTAGTATGGAAGCCCTTTGTTCTTAATTACTAGCTTAATATCACTCTGATTATAGAAAATTTGGTTTAAAGATGTTGTGCTGTCCTGAACATGAAATGAGAAGAGTATTCCGTTTGATTGTATAACGGTGACATTACCACTCTTGGTGTCTTTTTCTTTTTTCTCTATGTATACGACATTAAAGTATGTACCTGCAGGGATATCTGATGGTATTGAAACAATATATGGTATAGATATTTCAGTTTTTGGCTTTACCGTAAACTTAGTGCTTTTTACAGTAATAAACGGCTTGTCTGTAAGGTTAACCTCTTTTTTGGTGTCATATGATGAAATAGAAAGAGTGATACTCTCTGTTTTATTGCTATCGTTTTTATATTTAATCTCTTCAAAAATAATATCGTCTTTCTCGACGATATAGTTTTTTACAGTTGGGGAGATAGTTGTAGCGCCAACTTTTGTGTATGAAGTACTAAGAGTAAATAGGGTAATTAAAATCAGAAGAATCCCTTTTATTAGATGGCTTTTTCTCATTTTTACGTGTGAGGTTTGAAATAACTTTATATATTATACCGACAACTAGAAGAATTACTAGTATGTGTTTGTATGGTAGAACCCAGAAAGTATATGTTGAATTTAATGGTGCGTATCCAGGGTTTTGTGACCGGTATGTAGTAATCAATCTTGCTTTAAGAGGGCCGATTGATAGCTTACCGTTGACTGTAAAGATTCCTTTGTGATTCCATTCGTCTGTATAATTTCCAGAAGCACCTCTTAATAGACTTTGATTATTGCTGTTAAATGGTACTGTTGCAATCTCTTGTCCTAAGAAGTTCTCAATGATTATTTCTCCAGCTGGTTTAATGTGTGTATTACTCTTGTTTACATACCTTGTTAAAAAGTTTACAGGTGGAAGTTCGTAGAAATCGTTTTCACTTCTGAAATATTCGATTTCTGCTTTTTCTTCAATTTTGTCTCCGACTTTTACAAGTAGTACTGGTCCTGATCCTAAGTTTGAATTAGATGTTGAATTTGGGCCGAGGTCTACATTGGGTGTTTCTGAAACTATGAAAATCATAGCGTTAAATTCTCCAGAAGCTGCGTCAGTAGGTACGTTAATTTCAAATGGGACTTTTGTATATTGATTAGGTATTAAAAATATCTTTTTATATGGTACTTTAATCCAAGAACCTGCTGAGAAAGGATCTCTAAGTTCCTCTGATTCTGTATTGACTCTAGCTGTACCTGGTAGGTTTTCTATCTGTTCAAATCCTCGTATTGTGATGTTAAAAGATCTTGTTTGAGGGGAAAGATTCCAAACTGTAATCTCTCCTGTAAATTTAGATCCCGGTTTTAATTGTAGGTACTGAGCTGTTGGTGCAAATCCCAAAGAGATACTATTATTATTAAGAGTTTGTGCTAGTGACTTAAAGGGAAATAACAATGAAAGTAGAAATATTAAACTGCTTATTGTTATTGATAATTTCATGTCATTTCGTATTAATAGTATCCACCACATACAAAATATACTGTTTCAGTATAGCTTCCAGCTTCAGCAGATGATCCTGCCTTACCCCCATAGGTTATAGTGGCATTATCCGGGCTTGTTTGTGCTCCATTCTGGTATAGAATTAATTGTGCGTTTGCACTTGATCTATCAAGAGCTCCAAATACTCCACTTGATGAATCGCTAAAGTCTGATGGTACTACGGCTGCTCCTCCTGCATCTGGATCTGAAACTGTAATACCAAATCCTTCGGTACCTAGTCCATTTAGGTTAATTGTACCGCTTCCAGTTGAACCGATTAAGTATGTTGTCGCTGTTGATTTGTATAATCCTGCGTCAGTACTTCCATCCCCAGTACCGTAAGCTGACCAGTAGTAGCCTGCAGTTGTTGAAGAGGTTGATGTTGTAATAGTGTTAGTTGTTGAGGCAAACGCACCACCAGGAAATAGCGTACCTAAGTTTACTGTGGTTGAACTAATTGAGCAGTTAACTGTTGGTACAGCTTGAACTGTTGCCGAAACTGTTACTGTGTCTGTTGATACTAGATACAAGTCAAAAGTAGAGGAGTCAATCGTCGCTCCACTTTGTACCTTAACTGTAACGGTATGTGTTCCTGATGTATCATCTGTTCCTACAACACCTGCAGCACTACCGTTTGCAATTGAAAATCCGTATGTTGTTCCTCCTGTTAATGCACCAACATTTGAAACAGTAATAGTATCTGCAGAGTTTGAGCCAGACCCTTGAGTACATGTTGCAGTTAGTGCTGATCCACTATCTGGAAGTGCAGAATCGATCTGCCAGTTTGTTGAAGATAAGTCAGCAATTGAAGATGCTAATGCGGTAATTGTTAAGCTTCCTGTTGTTCTGCACCAGTTCGAGTCATCTGCATCAGGGAAAGTTAATGTTACTGTACCCCCAGAAGACATACTTTGGTTTGGAGCAACTGCTAATGTATAAACAACTGTACCACTACTTCCGTTAATATTTGTTGCCATTCTACTTAAGAAGAAATATACAGCAGTTAATGAGTTTGCGTTTGATTTAAAAAGGAATAACGGCGAAATTATACCCACTAGGAGTATAACAAGTAGAGTAGGGAGCAATGTTTTCTTTATTCTTGTGAACTTTTTTAAATTATCAATAAGCATAGGTTTAGAAGTTGAATCGTTACATTTCAGAATATTCTTTTTAACTGTTACTGTCAATTACTAATATCTAGGTACAAACACTATAGTAATGGTCTCAGTATAGTCTGATGCTTCACTTGCGCTAGCGGAAGCTCGAGCTTTAAGAAAGACTGATGTTCTACCAGAGTGTATTGGTCCATCTGACTCGTAAACTTTTGTAAAAAGAGTATCAATTAGTCCAACACTATTTCCAGTTCCGGTATAAATTGCATTTGGAATTAGTGTCGATAATGAGCCGTTACCACTACCTAAATTATATAACTGAGATACTTGATAGTTTTGTAGGCCAAACCCTTCTGAAGTTCCATCTAAATCAACTGTAGCTGAATCAATAGTATATGAAGCAGTTGTAGACTCTAGCCCTCCATTTAAACCTTTCATAAGTATGGCGACTCCACCTTGTGCATTTGTATTAGCATCAAGCCAAATTAAATCATCCGAAGTTTGAGTTGGTCCTGTTTGAATTAGTTTACTATTATTACTAAATGTAACCGTGTAAGGTGCGCCTGATTCTGTTGTTGATCCAGTAGTTGATGCAATATCTATATCGTAAGTCATAGTTGGTAATGCAGTGGTAGCATTCATTGAAGGTCCAGCAGGGCTTTGAGTAAAGTCGCCATGTAGTGCTGTTGCTCTTACAGAATAAGTAGTATTTGCCTCAAGTCCTAAAATATTTGTTGCTGATGATTCCCAACTACTCTTTGTTAAGAAATCAGCAATTGTAATGTTTGCAATTAGTGTAGGCTTTTTAGTTACACCGTCTATATATTTAATATCTGAAGCGAAATTATCTGTAGATATTTGAATTGAGTATAATGTGTCGTCTGGATTATTCTGTGCATCTATTTCAACTCTGGCTCTGTCATAACAACCACTTGGGCCACAAACAGTAATCATTCCATTACTATTTAGGTATGTTGGTCCTGTTGTACAGTTTGAAGAACCACTACTTGAAGTTTCAAAACAAGATATTTTAGGTACATTTGCCGTAAATACATCTACTGTTCCAAGTTTTGTTTGGTAGTTGGTACTTGATGCTCTTGGATCCCCTGAAAAATCTCCAATTGTTTCAAGTAAACTAAAGTTCCCTGTTCCCGATGTTTTAGGCTGTCCTCCATTTGTAAGATTTGCACCATCGATTTTGTAATTTCCTGATTCAAGCGTCTCAGCAAATACTAATGAAGTATTTGAAAGGGTTAAAATGATAAGAAGTGAGGTAAAAAGTTTTCTCATATATTTCATATTATTCATTATTAATAATACAGTCAATTATATTTATGATATTATTTAATAATGAGTAAAGTGATAACAGTTGAAAATCTAGTAAAGCAGTTCAAAGTATATAAGAAAGAACCGGGATTAATAGGATCTGTTAAGAGTTTGTTTAATAGGCAATATAGTACAGTTGATGCTGTTGATGGTATCTCTTTTGACATCTCTGAAGGTGAGTTTGTTGGTTTTATTGGTACCAACGGAGCAGGGAAGACCACCACTTTGAAGTGTCTATCAGGTCTTCTATATCCAACTTCAGGTAAAGTTGAAGTCTTAGGTTATACACCTTGGGAGAGAAATAGAGAGTTTTTAAAGAAAATCTCTCTTGTAATGGGGCAGAAGAATCAACTTTGGATGGATCTGCCAGCTTACGACTCTTTTATGCTTAATAAAGAGATATATGAGATAGATGAAGTTGAGTTTAAAAAGAAAGTAAATAATCTAATTGATCTTCTTAGCCTAGGTAAAATAGTAAATATACCTGTTAGAAAGTTATCGCTAGGTCAAAAAATGAAATGTGAACTTGTTGCAGCACTCTTGCATTCACCAGAGGTTGTATTTCTTGATGAGCCTACAATTGGTCTTGATGTAGTTATGCAAAAGCGACTTAGATCATTCTTTAAAGAATATAATGAGCAATACGGTACAACCGTAATTCTTACAAGTCATAATATGGATGATGTAAAAGAGCTTTGTAAGCGGGTCATAATAATTGATGATGGTCGAATTATGTACGATGGTAGTATTAAAAGTCTAATAAACCAACATGTTAAATATAAAACAATTTCTTTTGTTTTTAATAAAAAGATTGAAAGAGAAGATTTAGAAAAGATAGGTGATGTAATATCTTTAAACGATACTTCTGGCGTAATACAAGTTGATAGGAATGATGTGGCAAATGCCTCATCAAAACTACTTAAAAGTTTTCCAATTGAAGACCTTGATATAGATGAAATGAACTTGGAGGGAGTAGTTAGAGAGATATTTGCTAAAGAATAGTAAATTTCACCCCCATCTTAAGCAGGTAGAAAGATGGTTATATATGTAGTAAAATAGCCAGTCGTGGAGAGATGCCAGAGTGGTCGAATGGAACGGTCTTGAAAACCGTCATAGCGGCAACGCTATCCAGGGTTCGAATCCCTGTCTCTCCGCCATATAAATATACTGAAGATTTGTTCAACGAATGAATTTCAATACCTTGCATGATGTAGCTCAAGATTCTCTTAACTCGTGTTTAACACCCCTGGGATATAGCGCTGGTAAACATCATTTTGTAGATATTTGGGCAAGAGATGGGCTATTTGCATCTTTGGGAAATCTGTGTGGTGATGGATGTTTAAAGACATTGAGTACCTTTAAAAACTTTCAGAGAGATGATGGATTAATTCCGTATAGAGTGAGGAGGAGTTCAGTCAATCTTTTAAAGTACTTCGGTAAACCTTTAATGCTTAAAACTCCAATTGCTGATTTTCGATCTTTTCAATCAGGAAGAACTGTATATGATGGTGGAGTATTATATATCTTAATCTTTTCACTTAGAATCTTAGAAAATGGAAATATTGATGAGATTAATCTATTTTCTAAATCTATATCAAAATCATACTTATTCTATCGTGCAAAGTTTGGTGATGGCTTAATTAGTGAAGGCTTTCAGTCTGAGTGGGCTGATCAAGTCTTAAAGAGTGGAAATGTCCTCTATACTAATGTGATATATCTTTCAGCTATCAAAAAACTTTTAGAGGTAGTTAAAAAGTATCCTGAAATCTTTAAAGAGATTAATTTAAGAGATTTAAAGCCACATTATATTAAACTTAAGAATGAGTTAGATCTTAAGTTATGGAATGGAAAATATTATTCTGATTTCTTTAACTCCAAGCGTCATGATTATTTAGCTGCATTTCCTAACCTCCTTGCCATAATCTTTGGAATTTCAGATGAAAAACAGAGCAAGAGTATTTTGAAACAAGTCCAAAAGTATAATGTGAAAGATGTAGGTGTTGCTTCAAACTATCCAAAGTATCCATGGTATTTGATTCCAATTCAAAACTATATATTGGGTCTAAGAGATTATCATAATGGACTTTTTTGGCTCCAACCTTGGATTGTATATATTGCTGTATTAGCTAAATTTCAAATGAAAAAGAAAGCTAGGGTAGAGATGGAAAAGATATCTAGAATTATATCTAGAGATAATGTGGTATCTGAAAACTATGATTCATCTTGGGTACCTACAAACAGAAGAGTGTATAAATCTGAAGCTCCTTTTGCATGGAATAGCGGTATGATTATTTGGGTATTAAAGATGATTAAGTAGGTTTTCTTTTAACTATAACAAGGTTGATAATTACCGTTACAATAGTTAGAAATATTCCGATGTAAAATATATAGAGTGAGTATAATGCAGATTGCTCCCAGATCTTAAGTAGAAGTGTGTTTACAATGTTTTGTATAACCTCTAGGGGTATATCATTTGATTTGATATCGCCTTGCGAAATTAGAAAGTTGATAATCTTAGAAATAATATCTGTACTCTTAAATATAATATAACTAATCCCTCCAACAAGTGTTGTAAATATAGTAAGGGTATAGGCTTTGGCCAGTTGCCAAGGTGGAAGGAAGACAAAGATAGAGGCAAGTAATAGTGAAATTGATAATAGAATTAAATACAAATATGAGAGTAGGGTAAACGCTGTTTTAATTAAGTTTGCATACTCAGTTGTTGTATTTGGTACAGCAAAAAGCGAGTTAATTTGTATCTCCTTCTGGTCGATATTTTCATTATACCCACTACCAATTAGTTTTGTGATATCAAGGCTTGGAGGTAAACATAGGCCTTTTAAACTTTCTAGTTTTGTAGCTTTCTCAAGTTTCTTTGCTTGCTCAAGAGTACATGGCTTAAGAGCTTCTAGTCCTTTAATTATACCTTCGTTTTTCAAATATTCTTTAGGAATTAACTTTGACAGTTTGCTATTTAAATCAAGACTTGTTGTGTCAACCTTAATTGTCTCGCTTTTATTTTCTAGCCAATCATATGTTCCATCTATAATTGAATTTACATTCTTTTGTATATAGTCAGGGGTAATGAGCTTATCTATATTGGGTTTTAATGAGTTAACCGTCTTATTTGGAACACCACTCTCTGTTAACTGAGTTAAAGCTTGTTGAACAATTTGGTCAGATATTACTTGGGATAGGTCTGAATCGTTGATAATTGATTTCACGCTTGTTCGGTTTGTAACTATTGTACTTGTAGCAAGAAGTATTGGTGAAATAGATATTGTTATCGCAAATAATAAACCAACAAGAATAGTAACGATTAAACTGAGTATATTTAAAATTGCTTTCATACTTTTTAGTATATACAATGTAATTATGAATGTGAAATTTGAGATTCCTGATTATGTACAAAAAGTAGCTAGAATGTTAACAAAGGAGGGCTTTGTTTGCTACTTAGTTGGTGGTGCGTTAAGAGATGTAGTACTTGATATTGAGCCTGATGATTACGATCTTGCTACTGACGCAACTCCTGATGAAATGCTAAAAATATTTCCAAAATCTGTTTCGACTGGTGCAAGATTTGGTATGGTCAGTGCGATGGTTGCTGATACTAAAGGTGAAATACATGAGGTACAAGTAACTACATTCAGAAGCGAAGAAGATTATGTAGACGGTAGATGGCCTACAAAAGTTACCTTTATTAAAGATATCGATAGGGACTTAGGTAGAAGAGATTTTACCTTTAATGCGATGGCACTTGATTTGAGCGCTGGTAATCTAGATGGGGCTAACCAAGAAAAAGAGTGGGAGATATATGATCCATTTGGAGGATTGACTGACTTAGGTCTAAAAGTTGTGAGAGCTGTTGGAACACCAATTGAGAGATTTAAAGAAGATGGACTTAGAGCCTTTAAAGCGTGTAGAATGGCATCCCAGCTTCAATTTGATATTGAAACAGAGACTTTTGATGCAATTAGAAATGCTTTGCCTGTTGCATCACAAGTTTCTATGGAACGAGTTCGTGATGAATTTATGAAAATGCTTCTAAACTCACCAAAGCCTTCCGTTGGAATCGAACTTATGAGGAAAACAGGACTACTCGAATTATTTATCCCAGAACTGCTTGAGGGGTACGGTGTTGAGCAAAAACTATTTCACGCAGATGATGTGTATCATCATAGCTTAAACACTATGGATTTGGCTCCAGATAGTATTAAGTTGGCCGCTCTATTTCATGATATTGGGAAACCACGAAAAGATATGCATAATGGTCACTTCTATGGCCATGATATTGAAGGAGCAAAAATTACAGAAGAAGTAATGAGCAGGATGAGATTTTCAAAATCTGAGATTAGAAGAGTTTCAAACCTTGTTAAAAATCATATGTTCTATTTCCCATATATAACTGAAGATACTACACCAGAAGAAAGAGAAAAGATTAAAGAAAAGGAGTGGGGAGATGCTGCTGTTAGGCGATTTATAGCTCGTGTTGGAGAGGAGAATTTAGAAGATCTCTTTGCTCTTCGTATTGCCGACGCAACAGCAAATCCTATGACAGCGTTTAAACCTGATGAAATAACTCAACTTCAATTAAGGATTTCTGAAGTTAGGGCTAAAGACATGGCAATTAAGCTTTCAGATTTAAAGATTAATGGTAATGACCTTGTAGAAATGGGGATTCCTAAAGGTCCAAGAGTAGGTGAAATATTAAACAAACTTCTTGAAATGGTAATAGATGATCCGATGTTAAATACTAAAGAGAAGTTAGGAGAACTAGTAAGAACCATGACGGTTTAAAATTAAGTACTTTATTAGTTTAGATATATGAATTGAAGTATCATTGTCTACTTCAAGTTCATCATCACCGTATAGCACTTTTAGTTGTCTACGTCCAAGAAGAATGCTTTGATCGGGTCTTAAATATATATGTGGAATACCAACACCTTTGCCCTCACAAGAATTTATACCAACTATCTTTCTATTTTCATCAAGTTTGAAAACTAAAGAAAGTATATACATATCAACGTATTCTATCTCCAATGTGTTCTCAATTAGTGTTGCTTTAAGTGTTTCCCCCTCTAACAAATCTTTTTCAGTAATACCTAGGTTTAAGCTTTCGCTTATTTCAAGAGGAGAATTTAAATTGTTTTCATTTAGGTTTGTCATCGATATTTTAAGTTAAAAAGTAAGTAAATTGGTAACAATTATTCAATAATTTCCTTATATAATAAAAGCTCCTTAACTAATTGAGATATATGAATGTTATCTCCATCGTTTAACTCTTTATCTGCATCATCGTAAGATACTCTCATTTTTCCTTTTCCGAGCATTACTGTTCCGTCAAGAAATGCATGGAAGTGAGAAATTCCCAGTGGTGCTGCGTCATAGGATTGGATCCCAGTTATCTTTCCTTCTGTAGAAGTAAATGATATTGATAAAAATAAACCATTCTTGTAATAAATCCCTAGCGCTGTGCCTTGTAATACAGCATTACTTACATCTGATTGTTCAAGCTCTTCTCTTGATATGCCTAAGTTCAACGACTCATTAACTTCTGACTTTGAACTACACATTGTAATTGGAACCTCTGTCATTTTTACTTCTAGTGTAAATAATATTATCTTCTCTTGATTATACCACCCATATATTGATATTCTGTAATATTACATATATTCATTTTTATACTGCCTAATGAAAATACAATTTTGCGGAGCTACTAAAACTGTTACTGGATCATGTCACTTTGTTGATACTGGGAATGTAAAGTTCTTAGTTGACTGTGGTGCATTCCAAGGAGAGTGGGAAACAGAGAAACTAAACTTTGAACCTTTTCCTTTTGATCCTGCCTCTCTTGATTTCGTATTCTTAACTCACGCTCACTTTGACCATTGTGGAAGATTACCTAAACTAATCAAACAAGGTTTTAAAGGAAGAATTATTAGTACTCAACCTACAAGAGAATTGGCTGAAGTTGTATTAATGGATGCAGCAAGACTTCAAGAAGAAGAATTTAAAAGATGGAAAAGCAAACCTAGAAATGAAGGGGTAAATCAAAAAGCTTCGTCAGATGGGTCTCTATATTCAAATCGTGAACCAATGTATACAGTTCAAGATAT
>CAZIIC010000004.1:36173-40162 GCA_964539195.1 uncultured Candidatus Saccharibacteria bacterium | reverse complement strand
CCTTGGTCCAGTAAAACTAAACATATTGGATATATATTAACTCCTCCTAGATTCTTTTGGTTACATGATGTTAGAAGTACAAAAGATATGCAGAAGTTATCATATAAATTCTACTCATTTTTCATTTCCACATTCTTAGAAAAGATCTGGCAATATTGGGATAAGAAAGCCGCTAGAAATATTGATGTACCAATCTCAATTTCCAAGGACGTTCAGAAGAGGGTAAAAACATTCTATGAAATGAACAGTGATGTAATATACCCACCTGTTCATGTAACAGACATGCCATTTGTAAAAGATATTCATAAACGAGAGAATTGGTTTCTATACCTTGGAAGAGTTGAAACATATAAAGGTGTAGAACTTGCAATTAGAGCTTGTGCTATGGCTAAAAAGCCTCTAAAAGTTGCTGGAACAGGTTCTCAAATACAAGCTTTGCAAGAACTTGTAAAGGAACTTAATGCCAAAGGTATTGTTAAATTTCTTGGTTTTTACACAGACGAGCAAAAAGAAATACTACTTTCAAAGTGTAAAGCATTAATATCACCAATCCAAAACGAAGACTTTGGAATTGTGCCTGTTGAAGCAAATGCCGCGGGTGCACCTGTAATTGCATATGGAAAGGGTGGGGTACTCGAAACTATTTCAAAGAATAATCCAAAAACAGGAATGTTTTTTAAAGATTACACTCCAGAGTCTCTAGCTAAAGTTTTAGAATCATTTAATCCTGAGGATTTTGATCCAAACAATTGTAGAAAACAAGCAAGTCTTTTTGCCCAAGAAATATTTAGATATAAAATGAAAAATCTCGTAAATGAGGTATTTGAATCTTCTAAGTAGAATAATAGATATCCTGATCGCTATTATTGTTCTTACACTAACTTCGCCATTGCTCATCATAATATCTCTGTTAATATGGATTAGTGACCGAGGACCAATATTTGCCGATAACTCAGAAAGATTAGGTCGATATGGTAAACCATTCAGAATGTTTAAGTTTCGTTCTATGGTTATGAATGCTCATAATTTAATTCAAAGTGATGCAAAGCTATCCCAACTCAAAAAAGAATGGGTTAAAAAAGATAAACTCAGAATTATTGATGACCCTAGAGTAACAACAATTGGTAAATTCATTCGTAAATTTGATATTGATGAACTAGCTCAGTTTCTTAATGTTTTAAAAGGAGATATGAGTATTGTTGGGCCAAGGCCATGGTTTGAACCGGAAATTAAAAGGAATTTAGATAAATATCCAACATTTAAAAGAAAGTTTTACGACATAATATTAAGCATAAAACCAGGTATTACAGGATTATGGCAGGTAAGTGGTAGAAATTTAAATACAATACCAAAACGTTTTGAACTTGATATTGAGTATGTAAAACGAAAAAGTGTTTTCTTTGATTTAGGAATTATTTTTAAGACTCCTTTTGTTATACTAAAGCAGATATTTAAAGGAGAGGAATATGCGAAATAAAAGGGATAGAATATTTGTAATTAAATCAATCAACTACTCTGAAGCTGATAAAATAATTACAGTATTTGGTAGAGAAAGAGGAAAGTTCACACTACTTGCAAAGGGAGTGAGGAAACTAACGTCCAAAAATAGAGGGAACATTCAAACATTTTCAGTTGCAGATATTTCATATTACGAAGGAAGTGGAATGCCACTACTTCTTGAAACATCTCAAGTAGCAACTCTGGACTACTCAAACATAGATACAAATAATGTCCAAAGAGTATTACAAATGTTAAATAGGCTAACAGTTGATGACGCTCCCAACGAGAAGGTATTTGATGCTCTTGAAAGTATTGTGCTTAAAGGTTTAACTATTGAGTATGTAAATAAATTTAGGACAATATTTCTTCTTGTTGAAGGTATTCTTAGTGATTTATCTATGTGTCATATATGCCTTTCAAATGAAAAACTTATGGTAGATAAACATAATCTAGAATCTATCTGTGAAAGTTGTATATTAAATGGTAATTTAAATAGAGATAGATTCATACCCGCAAACAAAGATATATACTCAAATATTGAATATACATTGGTTTTAGATAAATATATTAAGAAAGTTATAGAAGAAACAACGTAATGTTAAAGAAAATACTGCTCACTTTAATACTATTGTTTATACCTTTTCAGGCTTTTGCTGATGAATTTGTTAGAGATATTATTCCTGTTACAGTTGATTCATTTATAAACATTGATAATACTTCCACTGTTGATGTTAATCCCACAATTGTTGAAGTCGGAATTGAATCAGATGTTTTAATTCGGATACTTGATAGAAATAATAACCCAATTGAAAATAGGGAAGTTGAAATATATGTTGTAGGAAATCCATCATCAATTACTATTACACAACCTGGGAGTAATACTGATAGTGATGGGTATGCTGTTGCAAAGGTTAAATCAAGCAGTCCTGGGACATTTACAGTTAAAGCTGTAGATAAGTCGTATGCTCAAGGGGACATTGATATTGTTGATAGTGCTACAATAACTGTATTTCCAATTCCTACACCTGTTCTAAACTCTGAACCATACTATACAAAAGGTACTGATAATAGAATATTTTGGGTTTCACTTTCAGGATTAAGTAGCTATCAATACTATGTCGAAAGCTCTACAAAGGCAGATTTCTCTGTAATTGCAGCAAATAGCGGGTGGGTTAATACGGTCTCTCATGAGTTTACTAATCTTTCACCATCAACTTTATACTACTACCGACTTAGAGCTAAAAATATTGGTGGGGAGATAAGTAGTTGGTCTACATCAGTATTTAGTACTCAAGATAGTAAAGCTCCAGTAGTTAAGTATGTAGATATTCAAAGAATTAATACGGGTAAAGTCTTTTCAGGTATTTCTATAAAATTTGATGTTAGTGATGATTATGAGATTGGATCTGTGGCTTTCTTTTGTAAGCGTGAAAATGGCTCACTTGATGGCTGTGGCACGGTTGAAAGTAGTGGAGCAAGATATTATGTAAGCGTATCCATATCTGATTTAGAAAAAGGTGGGTTTGGCTCATTTTTAGAAAAGTATTCATTCTGTGTTAATGCTAAAGATAAGGCAGGAAATGAAACAAGTAACTGTGATTTTGAAATAGAAGTCTCGGAGTTTGTACAGACTCCAATCCCAGCACTAACAAATGTAGTTAACTATATTATTAATTACCTAAACGATAGCTTAAATGACATTGGTGATAATTTCTCTGATGCTTTTAACGCTTCACATGAGTTTGCATTAAGTCTCTTCTCCATCCTTATCTACGTACTTGTACTAATAGTTTCTCTTGCCGTACTTGCCCAAGGCGTTTTCGTCATCCCATCCTTTATACTTTTTAATACATTAAGATTTTTTAAAGTTTTAGGTTTTAAAAAACATGCTTCTAAACTAGGATTTGTATATAACGCAGTAACAGGTAAACCTGTTAAGTTTGCAAAGGTTGTAATGTATGACGCCGATAATAAGAAACTATTTACAACAGTAACAAATCTTAAAGGTGAATTCTTTGGAGTACTTGATACGGGTAAGTATAGATTGAATATTGTTCATCCTCACTACCTATACCCATCTCAAATGTATAAAGAGAGAACAGTAGTTACAGATGGAAAGCTGTATAGAGGAGAATATATAATAGCAACAAATAGAAATCCGATGAATCTTTCAATTCCAATTGACCCAGAAAATATATACACAAGCTTTGAAAAAGACTTTAAACTAGAAAAGAAAATGATTAATTTCCTTAAAGCTCTGACCTTCCTTCTAATTGCTGTAGGCCTTGCAGTTTCCTTCTTTACGTTTGAAAAATATCAAAACTTAATTACCCTCATACTTCTTCTCATGTATATTCCTGCTGTAGGTATATTTTTAAAGAGTGTGATTAAATTAAAATAGTGTTATATAGATTGAAAATTTGTTGATATATTGATATCATCACTTGCCGCTAAATGTGTATGGGTATGTAGCTCAATTGGCAGAGCAA
>CAZIIC010000004.1:26191-36163 GCA_964539195.1 uncultured Candidatus Saccharibacteria bacterium | reverse complement strand
GTTAGGTTCTGGGTTCGATTCCCAGCATACCCACCATTTGAAATTTTCCACTATTCTAGAATACTAAATGAGGTGTATAATCTGCAATGGAATTAATAACAAAACAGCAATTAATAAGTGAGCTTAAACCTTATTCTCTTGATACTGATACTCAGGTATTAAAAGCATTGGAAATTTCAGAAAGAATTCATAAAGATCAAATTAGAGACTCTGGTAATTCATATTTAGAAGAACATATATATCCTGTTGTATCTAATCTGCTTAAAAGACACTCAAAACATCCTAAACTTCAACAATTGGTAGTAGTTGCTCTTCTTCACGATACTGTCGAAGATGGGGATTTGGAAGAAGGTTATCTTTCAAAAGAGTTTGATAGTGAGGTCGAAAAGTATGTAATGGGGGTAACTAAGAAAAAAGTAGTATTAACTGAAAGACCAACCCAAGAGTGGCTGTTTAATCAAATGAAAGAGAGTATTGTTAAAGTTGAAGAGGCGGGTGAAGTCTCACAAATTGTAAAAATGGAAGATAGGATTCAAAATATGGAATCAACAGGTATGAATTTGAGTAAAAAAGAAAAGTATTTACGAATGGTTAACGAAATGAAAGAGCTTTTCATACCACTCGCGATAAAAATGAATATCGACTACGGTTATGTAGATGCACTAAATTTCCAGATTGATAGAATAGAGAAGATGTTTGAATAGATTCAGAACTTAAACCATATCTTGATTTTATATGTTTGATTAGGTTACTATTTATAATAATACTTAAATTATTAAATTGTTCTATGGAAACTAAAAAAGTTCTAATCTTGGGGTCAGTAATCTTAAATATCGTATTTGTAATAGGATTACTAACGGCTATCTTTACACCAATATGGGATTTAGTGATGTTTGAAAAAGCACTACCTTCTCTATGTCCAATAATAAAGGAACAAAGAGCTTCTGAATATACTGGATTTATTAAAACAGAATGTGAAGGGAAATAGTTAAACTATCTTAGCTTAGATATTATAACTATAAATTCATTATAATACCTATTCATTTCGACAACTATTAAGTCTCAGATGTTTTATTGACTTCGTATCTAGGTGGTGTTAATAATTTAGCATATAAAATAATACTGCTATCCATGAAGAAAAGATCATTCTCTAAACCAAATTATTTGTTGGTTGTATTTGTTATATTAATACTTGCTACAGTTGGTATTACAGTTTACTCAATATTTAATAGAAAAGAGGTAGGAGATTCTAGCGCTTCACATACAGGAATACTAAGTAAATATCAAGAACCTAAAGTATGGTTTTCTGTTTCCGGACGATCAACACTTCGAGCATATCCATCCGACTTTTATACACTTTTTACCAAACCTGAAAGTTGGGCTGAAAGTAGAAAAGCAATGGATACCTATGTTATCAATTCTCCATTTACACTAACACCTAAATTTAATGATGAAGCGTTTCTCAAAACTTATGTAGCAACTACATTGAAAGGTAAAGAAGTCTCATATGACACAATATATCCATTTTTTATGTCTTGTTTACCTGCGAAAAAAGATGGTGCTTATATGACAGAAGATCTGGAAAATATACGTAAACTGATAAAGGCAGGTGTAAATGTAACTTCTATTAAGATGCAGAGTATTCTTGAAAAACCTGTTGAAAACTCAAATTTACTAAAACAATGTCCTAATTTATCTTTGGATGATAGGATTGATGCCATGATTCAGTACTCGAAATATATGCATAAATACTATCCAAATATGAAAATTGGTCTTACTTCAGCTGTTGAAAACTACCACTTATCAGGGTGGGAATGGAGATCTACATTAAGGAAACTTCATACTAAATTTGTAACTTCAGGAGAAAGATTATCATTCCTATTTTTAGATGCTCCATATGAACTCAGCCAAGACTCAGGATCACCTCACTATTTCCCTCTTAAAACAATTAAAGAGTTGGAGAATTTGTTAAGAGATGAGCTAGGAATTAAATTTGGCTTAATTTTAACTGCATACAATGGTGGATTAACTTCTGACAAGGCATATTACGATGTTGTGACAAAATACTTAACCGAGTATCAGGCAATAGGGGGGCATCCTGATTATTATTTCTTAGAATCTTGGCAAAAGTATCCAGAGACAGTCACGCCAGAAAACTCAGTAAGTGGGTTTCCATTTACTAAAACATTATTAAACGTTCAAAACATTGTAAATAGAAAATACATATCAACGCCACATACTATTAAAGGAAGTGTAAGTACTTTAATCTCTGCAGATAATAAAATTAGTGGATGGGCGGAATCAAATGATGTTAAAGCAAAATCACCACTCACTGTTAAACTATTTATAGATTCGCCGTATCCAAAGAATAGTTCTTCACAAACAGTACTTGCTAATATAAAGCGATCGCAAAGGAATACTTGGTTCACATTTTCAATACCATCATCGTATAAAGATGGAAAATACCATGTTGCGTATATCTATGTAGTGAGTCCAATTGACAATAAAACTCTTGTTCCTATAGATGGTTCTGGATTTATATTTAAGGCTAAATAAAGGTGCTTCAATCTTCATAATATATTTGATATATTAAATGTATTATGAAGAATCAGAAGTGTACACTCTCAGTTGATGGAATGCATTGTGCCTCATGTGAAGTGTTAATTGAGAAAAAACTCAAGAAAATTAGTGGCATTAATACTGTTGAAGCTAATCTGAATACTCACCAAGTTGAAATTGAAACTAATGGGAATGATTTAGATATTAAAGAGATAAATAGACTTTTTGAAGAGAATGGATATGTATTTTCTACTCAAAAGAAGGTAGTAAACGAAGCTAAACTCTTCTCTGTTATTGATGGAAAATTAATAATTAATAAACAAAAGGGTGGAGTATTTTTTAAAGGAATTGGTATTACATTAATTATTTTAATTGCATTGTTCTATATTGAAAATTCAAAATTAGGACAATATGCATCAATTTCTGAGACTTCTTCACTTGGATCTTTTTTTGTATTTGGAATTATTGCTGGACTTTCCAGTTGTGCAGCACTTGTTGGAGGACTACTTCTATCCCTCTCTAAACAGTGGAGTGAGTTATATATCCATGAGGATGGTGGATTTAAAAGAGCCTTTCCTTTTATTATGTTTAATGTCGGAAGACTACTTTCATTTGCAGTATTTGGAGGTCTTCTAGGGCTATTAGGACAAATGCTAGGGCTATCTGCAACCGCTAACCCTATTGTAACTGGGGTATTAATAATTCTTGTTTCAATATATATGCTACTTCTAGGTTTAAATATGCTAGGTGTTAACTATATTGAGAAGTTTAACTTCAAAATTCCAAAATTCATATCATCAAAGATTTCCGATGAAGAGAATTTTAAAGGCAAACTAATGCCATTCATTGTCGGAGCTCTGACCTTCCTTCTACCATGTGGATTTACACTTAATGTTCAGGCAATTGCACTAACTTCAGGAAGCCCAATTTGGGGAGGCTTAATGCTTCTAGTGTTTGCTCTTGGAACTTTACCAATGCTTGTACTTATTAGCTTTACAAGTGTTAAGTTAGCTCAGAAGCCTAAACTTAATGCAATGTTTAATATTGTTGCAGGAATACTTGTTGTTCTCTTTGCACTATACAATCTTAATTCTCAACTAAATGTATTAGGACTTCCAAGTTTAACTGATTTAAAGCTTTTAAACAGAACAACTGAAAATACATATACTTCTGAAATTAAGGATGGAGTACAAGTACTTCAAACAACAGCTACCTCAGATGGATACTATCCAGTAAATGCAGTTGTAAAGGCAGGAGTACCAATCGTGTGGAAGATTAAAGATGAGGGAGCTACAGGTTGTACTAACGCAATTATATCTCCTTCTTTGTTTGGTAATACACAAATATCACTTATGCAAGGTGATAATACTGTTCAGGTGAGAGAATTAAATGTCGGAACATATAAATATACATGTTCTATGGGAATGTACTCTGGAGTTATACAGGTAATACCGTAATTCCAATTAAGAGTAGTACAAAGAATATCAGCTGTGAATAAAACAAATCTTTTATCAATCCGTTCTTTGTAATCTTAATATTAAATCCAACAAGTATAGTTGTAATTACCAATGATATTACAAACCACGCAAAATAGTTTTGAAATGGTACACTTACGTTTTCCCATTTCCAATATGAAAAATGAATTGCAACAGGTTCAAGAATGACATCAAAAAGAGTTACAATTATTGGATTGATAAAGATAATAAACCACTTGGAAATATTTCTCTCCTTAAGAATATAATAGCCTCCAAATATAAGTGATATCCAAGTTAATCCAATTACAAGTGGTACATTAAATAACTGAGGCTGTAATCCCCATAAATACTCATACTGTCCAAATATCAAACCAGTTTTAACACCATATACTTCTATAAAAAAAGTAGATAAATATAAAACGACTATTAAAACTGTACTCATCGTACTTTTAGCAAATGAAAGATAGAGGGCAATTAAAGTATAGGTGAAAAGGAAGAATGGAGTGATGTATACCATGTATGGATAAGTTAGTGGTATTAAGTGCCAAACAACACCAAGTGTGAATACAGTGTAAACAGATTTAGTATTTGCAATATGCTTTAAAATTAAAGCTTTCGCCCTTTCCATTCTATATTTCCTTTCATTTGATTAAACAAAGAACTAATAACTGTTATTGTAAAAAATAGATGTTGGATAGGGAAGAGAAGTACGAAGAGTGGGTTTTGGTAACTTAGAACTAATGTATTTAAATAACTAAAGAAGATTAATACTATCCCAATTGAATTGGAATTTATAACTAATAATATACTAGATATGAATGGGAGAAAGGAAAATAGTACTAAAGCGAGTCTTGTAACGTTTATTCTTTTAGAAGATCCGGCCAGGCTTCTACCAAGACCTTTGATACTGCTAGTTAAATCGGGATATATTAAGCATATTACATCTTCTGGGGATGAGAGAACCCCTTCAATTGCACTTCCAAATTGCTTCATTTTATATCCTAATGCAATATCTTCAACAGTTTCGTTTTTAACACAACTATGACCTTTTATCATTTCATATTCAACTTTTTTAAAGATCATAAATCCTCCACTTACTGCATTAAATTGTGGCCTAGAACTTAATCTAACCAAGTTAAGTGGTAGAAAAGAGAGTAATAACCACTTCAAGTTATTTACATTAATTTGTCCAAAGAATGTTCTGGAAGTTAAAATAGGGAAAATACTTAGTAGAGAAATGTTACTGCTTTCTAAGTGATATACAGCATTTGTAACCACATCTTTTCCAAGTCTGACATCAGCATCTATAAATAGAAGGTAATCACCTTTTGAGTGTTTGTATCCTTGATAACAAGCCCAATTCTTTCCTTTCCATCCACTCTTTAACTTCTCTCCTTTAATAACATTTACCCTTTTATATTGTTTTGCTATGTTATATGTTTCATCCGTTGAATTATCATCTACAACAATAATCTCAATGTTCTCATAACTTTGTTCTACTAGTGTATCTAGGCAATTTCCAACTGTGTCCTCTTCATTTCTTGCAGGAATAATAATTGATACTAACTTTCTATCTTTAGGAATACCTTTTCTAAGTCGGGGGAAAGTTGCAAGATTATATAGTGATATTAAGAAGGGAATGAAGACGAAAACGTATAGTATTATCATTGTACTTTAAACTTTTTTATTAACTCTTCTCCCTTTTCCTTGTTAGGACATCTACTTTTATCTTTTTGCATATCTCCAATTTCCTTTAATGCATTATCCCAATCATTTCCATCTTCGTTGTGTGGTACTAAGTGAATATGAGCATGTGGTACCATTCTTCCAAATATTGCGCTATCTACATAACTATAACCTAGACTTTTGTAATGATTAGCAATCTTTCTTGCAACAGCAAAGTATCTATCATCTTGCACATCCCAAACAAAAGTATGATGAGTTTTAGGGATTAATATTGTATGTCCTGGTGTAAATTGAGCAAGGTCTAGGATTGCTAAATAATTATCATCTTCATATACCTTGAAAGAGGGGATTTCATTTTTAATAATTTTGCAGAATATACAGTTATCCATACTTAATGTCTATATATGTTATTAATACACAATATATCAAATGGCTTTATATATTTCTATACAAGTCGTTGATATTTAAGTTATGGGTATTGAAGTATATATTTAATACTGTTTAATGAATTGTTAAGTTAAACCCCATGTGTGATGACAGGTGATCAATTTATAATTGTTGATTTATCAGGTGAATTTGTAAGAGTATGGGTAGATTTAGGATCAGCTGGGATACAAGGAGAAGTTACTCTTACAGCAGTTGCAAGAAGTAAAGAAAATGAAGATGATTACAGGTTTACTTTTAGTCAGGATTTATCTGAATGGTTTGATTTAAGTTCTGGAATAATTCCAGAAGGATGGCAAGACTCTGTGATAAATGCCTTTGAAAAATTCAATACTGAAAAAGAACCTTTAAATGAATTAGTATACGCTTAATTCACATTGCAAATTGAATTGTAATTAGAATTATCAAAGATAAAAGTGATTTAGAATTATTTCAAGAGAAATTAAAACTTTTAAAATCTATTCGAAGGTAGTATGGAGTTAACCTCTTTCTGAGCAAGTTGATAATTTAAAAGAAGTGTTGCTAACACTTGAGCTCTTTCTTCTTCGTTTGAATAACGTCTAGCTTTTAATTCTAAGAAGCTGAACATAAAGCAGAGCTGAATTAAAGTATTTTGATTCTCAAATAATTTTCTTGTAGAGTCCATTAAAATTAACTCTTTAATTGTAGATGTTCTCATTACTAATTCACTTTGTGCCTTTCTCTCCGCCGAGATGAACTCTTGTCTTGTTGATTCAAAAGTTATGGCATACCTCGCACGAGCTGCGTCAGTTGGACGCTTTTTTAAAGATAACCTTCCGATGGTTGTATCTGTTGTGGAGTTGTTTGCTGAGCTAAATGTTACGTTACTTAATACACTATCATTATGAGATACACTTGAAGTTTGTGCTCCAGACTTTTTCATCATATTGTTTCCAAGCGGTTGTAAGTTTGCAAGCAATTTTTGTGTAATCTTATCGATATGCGAAAATAGAACTGCCCCTAGTGGTTTTCCTTTTTTAGCATAATCAATATCCTCTTGAATATGATGGAATGCAGGCAAAAGAGATTTTAACTTAGTTACATGTTCTATTTTTGAATTATTCACTTTAAACTCATGAAATAGAGTTATTAAGTTTGCGATTCGAGGGATTACTGACATTTGAAGTCCAGCAGATTCTTTCGCTTGTACGCATATGGCGGTAGATGTGTTCTCAGGATGATTAATATTCCAAGCCATATTAAGTAGCACCGATAGTGGTAACTTATATCCAAGTTTTTCTAAACTAGCCAACGCATCGTAAATCATCCTTGTTGTTCCATCACCCATCTCAAAAGTTTCCTCGGTAGTATATTGTGTCCATTCTTTTCCATTGTCCTTAAATCCTTTTGCTCTAATTATTTGATGTTGGTTTTTAAACTTTTGACTCTCATAAGGTAATAGGTTAGGGGCAATGTATTTATTAAACATTTCCCACCCTTGTTCTTCATTAAAGTGTAAATGGTTAAAATATACTTCACATCCACTCAATCCATTCTTAGCATCCATAATCAAATAAATATTTGCAATTTTACCTTGCTCAACTTTATGACACTCTTCTTCTTCAATCTTCGTGCCATCCTTTGTCACAATCTTAACTTTTCTTTTCTCATTTTCTTTAATTTGTTTCATCTCATCTATTGTCACATACTTTATTCCTATAAGACTTCTTTTGTTTTTGTCGCCATGTAATATTTCTAGGTTCGCAACTGTATCAAGATTTTTCTGTTTAAGTCCTCCTGTTGTATTATCAAATTCAATTTCTAAATCCTTATACTCTTTCCCATCTATTGGATGCCTATATCTAGATAAAAGATCCATCCAGTATTCAATTGTTTTCTCATCTTTAAATCTATCCTTAAACTCAAACGGCACCTCTCTATTTTCTACTTTCTCTTTCTCAGCTATGAATTTGTAAAGAAAAGGAAGTTCTTCCTGATTTCTCTTAAAGTATTCACTCAATGAATATCTAAGCTGAACTCCAAGCAAAATTCTTTCAGCTTTTTCAGGTGAAGGCATTTCGAGCGGTACTGCTATTTTCCATTGTCCAGCGTCACCAAGTAAAGTCTCTGATTGCAGTCCTAAAGGGATTGACTGGCGATATTCGTCAAGCATATATGCGTCCCAAAAACCTCTTGAAGTTAAGCTCGGACTTTCATGCCTGAAGTTTTCTAAAACTGCTTGAACTGTTGAGCTAGTTATCTCTGGACTAATTGGCAGTTGTTCATTACCTAGAAGGGTAATATATGTACCCAGTCGTGCCGCTGTTTTGAGTGCCATTTCAGACTTAATTCCTGGGGCAAATGTACTTTCTCCTGGCATAGTTGGCGTACCTGGATTATTGTTGCCCTGATTCCTTGTAAAAAGATTCATAGTATATAATCTAGCATAAATATGGATACTATTTTAGTACGTCTAACAAAATCTGAAATGAGATATGTTAAGGGAGAATCCGTAGGTTCCAAGTTCCTTCATGTTAATTTAGAACATCCACACACTGTTTTTCATGATGATTTAGAAAAAGAGCATATTGCTATTGAAATTCTAAAAAGTGGAACAGCAAACTCAGAACCTGAACTAAATTGGAAGGATACAATTCAACTCAAACTTATTAAACTCACAACTGATTTAAGTTTTGATGATGTTAAGGATTATATAAATATTCCTTTAGCTGATAGAAGGGGGGTATTAGAATCAATCTATGCACGGTATAACCCAGTCTTTGGATACACTATGGAAGAACTTAGGAATATGAAATACTATGTAAGAGAATTTAAAGTTATATAAATAATTATGAAATTAATTACAGGTGCAAATGGGAGGATTGGAAATGTATTGGTAAGGGAACTAAACAAAAGAGGTGAAGGAGTAAAGATATTAATTAGAAAAACCTCAGACTTAAAATCACTTGAAGGATTAACCTACGAACCTGTATATGGTGATGTTCTAAAACCAGAAACTGTAATTAATGCACTTGATGGAATTGACACTATTTTTCACTTAGCAGGGTATATAAATATTACCTCATCATATAAGGATGAGACATATGATGTAAATATACAGGGAACTAAAAATATTACAGACATCTGTTTAGAAAAAGGACTTAATCTTGTATATACAAGTTCAATACATGCAATACTTTCACCTGAAGATGGAAGCGTTATTGATGAAAGTACTCCACTTGCAACAAATGAGTTAGGCAAAAGAGGTCTCTATGACTATTCAAAAGCAGTAGCTACTCAATATGTAGTAGATAAGATGAAGGAAGGATTAAAAGCAATAATACTTCATCCAACTGGTGTTGTTGGACCTTTTGATTTTGAACCATCTCTGTTTGGTAAAGGAATAATTGAATTCATAAAGTCCAATGCTAAATCAACAATTCCCGGACATTTTGATTATGTTGATGTAAGAGATGTAGTAAATGGAATATTAAAGGCTTACGATCTTAAAAAGTACGGTGAAAGATATATTTTAGGAGGTGAAGATTTAAATATGGCTGACTACGCAAAATACATCCATGAATTCGCTAACCTTCCAGGAGAGACAAAGATGATGAGTTTAAACTTAGCATATATACTCGGGTATGTTCTTCCTCTATTTACCAAAAGTTCTCAAATTACAACATATTCTGTAAAGACATTACAGAGTAATAGTAATGTAAATATAGATAAAGCTAGAAAAGATTTAGGATATATGCCTAGAAGTGTGAAGGAATCTCTTAAAGATCAGTACGAATGGTTTAAATCACACGGATATTTAGATTAATACCACAATACAGGTATATAC
>CAZIIC010000004.1:0-26181 GCA_964539195.1 uncultured Candidatus Saccharibacteria bacterium | reverse complement strand
AAGTATAAATTGATGAAGTAATAAAGCAGTATAATAATATTGTAATTGCTTTAATTATATCTTTTCTTAGATATTCTTTTTGAGTATTTGTATATCCACTATCGTTTAAATTCCCGAAGTTATATTTACTTAAGACTCCGAAATATACACAAAACTTTAAGTAGTATTGGAATATTCCAATAGAGGAAGAAAAGGCTGGTGCTAAAAGTAAGTACCTAAAACTTTTATCAATTTGGAAGTATATAATTAGAAATGTGAGGAGAAATGTAATAACTAAAGAGATTAAACCCATTTTAAGTCTTGATTCTCTTTCTTTTACACCAATATTACAAACACCAGGTACATAATTATTCATATGATTACAGTATATCCCTTTGTGAAATATATTTCATGTGATATCGTTAAATTCTGTAAATTTACTTTTTGAAAACTTATGCCTGTATTAAATGCTCATATTAAACCAAATGTTAGTAGTCACCCTGAAGCCATGGCCCATGAAATTTATGAGTCTAAATTCCAGATACCATATAGGCATTCTTTGGGAGATGCTATAAATTCAGCGAAAGATCAATTTGTTGTTGCAGGATATGAGGTCGTGTTTCCACATATAGATAGCCCAGAAGAGTTATTATCAATGGGAGCACCTGAAGTTATCTTTCATCTCATTGGTGAGGAGAAGGTAATAAAAGGAGAGCTTGTGTTATCAGTTTCAGACTAGTTTTGATTTTATACCTTCGTAAATCTTAACCATAGCAAGAGTATCTAACTTACAATATTCAAGTAATGATTTTGTTAGTTTATCCTTTTCTTCTTGAGTGTATTTATCAGTATTAACCATGTCATTCCATGTATTCATAGCTGTTGCACCTTCTTGTATATCTAGTTCTTTATAACTAAATTCTTTATCAAATACAGGTAATATCTTTTTAATAGAATAGCTTCCTTTAGTATCTGGGTGATCATAATGTTGATCCTGAAATATTACCATTAGATCATAAATTCTTGAGTTTATATCATTTAAAAAATCTGCATACTCTGGATGAATACGAGCCATTATTGAATTCACGCTTCCTTCAAATGATGCGTTCCAAACAACGATACTTCCTGTCTTTTTGACGATTGATTGTAGCTTTTCAACTAGGAAGGGAATTGGATCTTCTTTTTTTGTAAATATGAATTCATGATGTTCTAGAGGGGAGTCAGGAGATTCTTGTACATGAAGTGAGAACTGGAATGTAATTTGTTCGTATGGTCTATACCCATCATATGCTGGAATTGCAGGGTTAAAACTTTCATAATCTAAGAAGTATAATGGGTATATTGCTTTGCTAAGTTCATATTTGACCATCTCCTCGTTTATATGCTCTTTATTATCCTTTGCAACTTGTACTTGCAGTCTTTGTATATCAGTTAATTCGAATGAGTCGGGAACCATTCTAATGTCATATACTCCCATCTTCTCAAGCTCTTTAATCTTTTTGGCATACATTCTTCGGATACCGTAGATAGGGTACTCTGGCATATCTTTATGACAAACATCCATACATATACAAGTTTTAGGTCTTACACATCCATCAACCTCAGAGGCATCGTCCATTGTTTCAATCTCAAGTGCTATTTCCCTAATCTTTAATACAACATCTTCACGAGCATGTACTACATCGGTTATATCTGTTGTTGTAAAGAGTTCTGATATTTTTACATCACCTTTTCGTTCATACTCACTATTTAAATGAAGGATATACACATTTTTAATGTCATATCCTGTTTTAAATACACAGTATTGGAATGTTGCGTCCATCTCGTGCTTGTTATTTACACTTGTACTGCTTTTGATCTCATACATGTCCCAAGTCTCACCGTTAAAAACCAGGGCATCAGCTCTCGCTTCAAATTGATCATCGACCATTTTTTGCTGGATTAATACTTCTTTTGCATTTGGCTTTATTACCTCTTCAATATATTTCTGAGCTAAGTTTTCAACTTCGTAACCTTGTTCTAGAAGATGTTGGGTATATGTGTCTGTAACCTTTTCGTCTAACTTCCCGTGCTTATGTGCCCATAAATGTTTAGGTGCATCTAGGTACATTAAAAAATCTGTTTTTGTAATCATAGAGTGTATTATACATGTAATTTGTATTTCATATCTGCCCTATAGTGGTATAATGTCGACTATGTTTAGTGATCAGCAAATTAAAATTAATTACCCAGATACTCATCAGTATATAGAAGTTCCTTGGGGTTGGGTTATTAAAGATCACTTTGCAATGAATATTGTAAATGAAGAATTACCATTTATGATTTATGCTTTTAATATTGAGTCAGAAAACGACATTTCAGGTGCAGTTGGGTTGATTGGTCCTAATGTTATTCATCGATCATATATCCGACATGTTGAGGGAAAAATACCAAAAGCGAGAGTATACAAATTACTACTTGGAAGAATTGATTTTATAATAAATGGTGAGAAGCACACTGTAGAATCTTCTGAAGATAGGTATATAATTGTTAGGGATGGGGATGTCTGTTCATTTATTGCGGGTGAAAATGGTGCGACTTTTCTAATGTTTGATATTCCTGGTTTCAATCCTATATTTGATTGTAATCTTTAAACCTCTTTTCCCCATTTCCTATTTACAAGTATTCTTCCTAATGTTTGTGCCCATACCATATCAATTATAACTCTTAGTGCGTTTATCTTATTACCGCCAACATATGTTTGTTTGTTCTTAATAGCTTCTATTACATCTTGAGCTGTTTTAACACTATTTGGAAAAATTGTTACCCCTTTACCTATTTGATAGAGAAGATGTGCATCACTGCCTCCGATTATTGCTACATCTAACTTTCGAGCAAGTTCTACATACTTACTATCAACTTTACCCATAAATTGGTTATATACTTCAATTGCATCTATATTTAATGATTTAAAAAGATGTCTATCAACTCGTGCAAAATCAATATTAGGATGTTTAGGGTTGTATGGATGCGCAATTGCAACTACACCTCCTTGCTGATGCACCATATCAATTGCTTCACTTATGGGTAAGCCTTTTGGTATTTTGGAAGTGATTCCATAACAAAGAAGTTCTCCACTATCAGTAGATAGTTCCATTGCAGGTACAACTATAATTCCAAACTTTTTGGCAATCTTTTGAGCTTCTAGATTCCCAACAGTCGTATTGTGATCTGTTATTGCTATACATTTTAAACCTCTTTTTTTAGCTCTTTTAAGTATATCTTTAATGTGTGATGTACCATCAATTAATACCTTTTGAGTGATGTTTGGCTTTTCATCAAATATCTCATTTACACCATATTCTGAGGCAAATTTCTCAATTATTTTTGACTTACCAACGTACAGTGCATGGGAAGAATACTTTGAATGTATGTGTAGATCAGCTAACATATTTGAGTATAACATATATAAAATTGGTATAATGAAGATATGAAATTTACCTCAAAACTAAATATCTCAATTGTAGCCGATTGCAAGCTATTTGTTCCTATATCTGTTGATGCTACTAATCTCAATGTGTTGGTAAATAATAAGAAAGGGGTATTCGAATCCTTTACTTATGGTAAACACTCAAACAACGGGATTATCATAAACGTTAAAAAAGATGACGAAGTATTAATATATTTTGATACTCCATTAACTCCGTCAATAATTAAGGCAGATCCAAAAGAATGTTTGAATAATGGGGAGCGATACTGTAAATGGCAAGAGAAGGGGTTTGTATCTGAGTTTGCAAAAGAACACTCGAAGTTAAGTAATACTGAGTATATTGAGGAGGTATCAAAGTATATTAAATCAAACCTTGGTTATAAAGGATTTGGAACCGGAACTGTAGCAGACAGATATGAATATACTGATGAAATAGTTCAAGAAAAGCTTGATGTTGATTGTATAGGATATCATGGCCTATTTGTCTCCCTTTTAAGAGCAAGAAATATTCCAGCTGTTCTTGGTGTTGGTTTTAGATTAGGTAGAAGTGATGACCCACATGTTTGGGCATGGTTCTATGATAAAGAATGGAACTCTGTCGATCTGTTAGATGATCTTGTACCAATATACGGAAGTAATGAACTGTTTCCACGAGTACTTGTATCTCTTGGAACAACGCATAATCTTAAAAATGTAGTAGGGAAGGATATTGTAATCTCATACATTCAATACTGCCTTACCGATACTCTACTTCTAAACGGAGAAAAGAGTGCTTTTGCAATATATGATTCCTTTATTAAAAAAGAAATTAACTTTGAACTTCTCCGAAAAATACTTAAGGGATTGATAAGCTATGATGACTTTCTATACATCCTTCAACAGCAAGACTACTTAAATATTAGATATATTAATACATTAAAGCGATTCTTTTTTAGAAGAGATATTCAGAAACGAGATACTCTAAAAGTAACTGGAAGAGTTCTGTTTATAAAAACCATCGCAATCTTTCTACAAATCTTCACGCTCTACCTTTCATATCTTTTGTTAATTTCAACAAGTGGTAATTTTCTTCTTAGTGCATATTGGGGTCTAATTCTAATACCTGTTGTACTTTTCCTAATACCGTTTTTCATACTTTGTGCAAATATCCTCTCACTCCCACTTTATACATTCTTTAAGAATTCAATCATAAAACGAGCAACTAAAAAGATATCTCAAATGAAGAATCTTAAAGTTGTAATGATATCTGGTTCATATGGAAAGACGACTATAAAGAATTTCATATTCCAACTAATATCATCTTCATTTAGAACTCAGATGACCGCTGGAAATATAAATACCCATACTGGAATTGCAACTTGGATACTTAACTCACTAGATGAAAATACCAAAATATTAGTGTGTGAAGTTGATGGATTTCATAAAGGTGAAATAGAGGGGATATGTAAAATGCTTCCAGCTGATTTTGTAGTGATAACATATTTAGGTGATCAGCATTTAGAAAGGTTAAATTCTAAAAAGATACTTGCCCAAACACTTCTTGAAACAGTTACAAACTCAAAAAAGGATGCATATATAACTACATCTAATGAAACGAATTCCCTGTTGAAAGAATATGGTGTTGATGTTTCAAAATATGATAGGAGATTGAATATCTTTAAGTTATCAAAGAAAGAGCTAAATCCCCAACTTTCTCAATCAAATAATATGAACTTAGAATATGCTGTAAAGGTAGCAAATCTTTTGGATATAGATAATGATTTAATAGAGGATGCAATTAAAAATATTCAACAACCTGATCGAAGACAAAAAGTACAAGTATTAAATGGCTTTACAGTTATTGATGACTCATACAATATTAGTTTTAATACTGCCGTTGAAGGTTTGAGTAGGGTAAAGCAACTTGCGTTTTCACAAAAGAAGAAGGTTTTAGTAATATTTGCCGGAATTGCAGAGTTAGGTAGAGAGAATTTCAATGCAAATAAGCAGTATGCTCAACAACTTACTGAGAAAGCTGACATAGTAATACTTTTAAATAGTATGTTCAAAGATGAAGTAATTAGTGAGTTTAAAGCAAGAGAATATACAAGCTTCAAAGTAGTGAGCAATATGGCTGATGCTATTAAATTGTATCAGAGATTATACAGATCTGAAGATTATGTAATTCTTATGCACCCAGAACTTACTGACCTTTACTACTAACTGCTTTAATATACTTTTGGACAATATCAGTACTATATTCAAGTGTATGCTGGATATTTGAAACTGAGTTAATGCTCTCTTCTATAACTCGTGTGATTTGGTCTTTAAAACTCTCACCACCTGCTTCCCAAAGAAAGTATGAAAGTGCACCAGGTATTGGGTTCATCTCTGAAAAGTACAACTTATCCTGTGAATATATAAAGTCAATTCTAACTTGTCCTTTACATTTTAATGATGTGTAAACTTCTCTTGCATATTGAAGGATTATTGTCTTTAATGTCTCATCAATTTGCGCTGGTAGCTCTCTGCTTAGAGATGCCATTCCACCCATTTTCATTTTTCCTTTGGCTCCGTTCTCATATTTATCCTTAAAAGATAGTATCTCATCTTCTTTAAGAGGTCTTTCAATTGGTGAGAACATTAATTCTCCTCCTTTTGAGAATACCGAAATATTATATTCTGTAATATTTGGAAGCAATGTCTCAACAAGTACCTCGTCATCTATTTGTGACGCACTTAAAAGGCCCTTCTTGAGCCCTATATCGTCTTTACAGATATAAAGACCAATACTTGATCCAAGATGAACTGGCTTGATAATTACTGGAAGGTTAATATTGTTTTTAACAGTATTAATACACTCTTGGGTATTTTTTTGTATCTCAGAAGAGTATAGGGAAATTCCTTTGACTGTAGGCACATTGTTTTGTTCAACTATTATCTTTGATATCTGTTTATTCATACAAAGTGCACTGGATTCCACATTAGGGGATGTGTATTTAAGATTCATACTCTCAAGTAGTCCTTGGATTATTCCCATTTCTCCTGTTCCACCGTGTAATGTTGTATATACACAGTCAATTGCAATCTTCTTAAAAGGAAAGGATAGGTACATTAAGTTTCCAATATTATCTTGCTTGCAAAATGTTACAGGAATTCTCTTTGAAGTATTAAAATCACTTTCTGATTTATATTCTTTTAACAAAAAGAAGTTTCCCTTTTTATCTATAAACACAGGTAAAGGTAAATACTTTTCCCTATCAATTTCTTTAAGTAATTGTAACCCGGAGATAATTGATACATCGTGTTCAGGAGACATACCTCCAAACAAAACTACAATATTCTTTTGCATTGCTAATCTATTAAAATATTAGTATTTGGTAATGCTTTCTTCAAAGCTTCTAAATCGACACTAGATACATTATTTCCTCTTAAATCCAAAGTCTTTAACTTTGATAACTGTCCTAGTTCCATAGGTAATCCGGTTATTTGATTTTTACTAAAATCAATACTCTCTAATTTTGTAAGCTGTCTTAATTCTGCAGGAATACCCGTGAACTTATTATTTGATGCGTTTAATATTTTTAAATTCGAAAGTTTGCCTATCTCTGATGGAAGTGATCCAGTTAGCATATTATTACTAATATCAAACTCTTCAATCTTTGAATATTTCTCCATATCAGTAGAAAGTGTTGTTAATCCTTTATTGCTTAAATCTACTTTCTTTCCAGTGGAAGTTGTAGAGTTATTTGTTTGATTAAAGCTAAACCTATCTTTATTAAAATATGCTATAGCTAATATCCCAACAAACAGAACTAACAATACAATTATTATATTTTTCATATTCATATTATACATTTTAAGTGAAAGAATATGTATCAGCTACTTTTTAGAAACTTTAACCCTCTTACCGCTATTAATGAAGTACACTAGATATGAAAGTACTTTCCAATACATATCTGCAACAGTTTCTGGTATAGATTGAGGGTAGTAATGACCTCTATTTATAATGTCAGTATTAGAAATATGTAGTCTTCTATTTATCTGAGCATAAGGTTTAGAAATTTCTTTACCAAAGTTTGGATACTTTCTTTTAACTTCACTAGATATATCAAATTGATTAGTCTCAAGGTTGGAGTTAGAGCCATAAATGATACTTTTGATTATTGTATCAAGGGTAAGAACATCAGAGACAAGTACTTCTTCAGGAACAATATTAATATCATTAGAGTTATGCTTAAACTGATTAGGAATATTAAGAGTAACTAGGTTTGGTGTTAAGTTAAACATTGAGATCAGTCTACCGTCACTTGTACCTCCAGCCATAGCTCTTTGTACGGTTAAATTCTTCTCAGTCGAGATATTGTTTACCAAACTCTCAGCAATATTCCTTTCCGAAAAGCTTTGTCCATAAAGGCATGTTGCTTCTGATATGTTGAGTACTACGCCAGAGTTGTAATCTAATTTTGAATACATAGGATTCTCTGTTGTTGGATATACCTTCATCGATTCTAGATTGATTACAATATCCTCTTTATTTATTTCCAGAGGGTTTTCTTTTGCAAAAGCATATGAGCTTTGTTGTAATACTTCTTCATGTTTTGTAAAGAGAAAGTATATTTCAAACTCACTATTTTCAATCCTTTGTAAATTGTTTAATAGTATTGAAGTTGCTATATCATTATCATGACTTCTTCCATATATTTTATCTTCGTCAAATCTAGCAGTACCAACATTCCATAACCCTTGGGAATTTTTTGGAATATCAAATGTAGATTCTACCTCAATTAGACTCTCATCTCTTCCATATACTTTTGTAATGGTCACATCTCCGATATATTCTCCATTTGGATTAAATACAGAAATCGGTTTAAGTTTTTTAACTTTATCTAAATATAATGAGCCAAAGGCTGTAGCTTCTTTCGAGTTTTTGAATACAAAGCCAGGGTGATCAAGGTGTGACATGAATACAATCTTTCTTTCCTTTCCATTACTTAGTTTTGTATATATGTAATACGGTGTTTCGGTATTTTCAAGCGAAGCATTACGAATAGCATCTTTAATATATGTACTCCTGTGAGTAACAGAGAATGGAGCGTTAGGAATTGAATACAACTGCTCAATTATATTTTTCAGTTTAGAATCCAACATTTGAAAAGAGTAAGACAATTAAAACAATTACAGTCTGTAATATCCAAGCACCACCAATTACCTGCCATTGTGTCCAACCTGAATTTAATAGGTGTAGATGAAGAGGAGCAATTTTGAAGACTTTCTTTTTAAGTATTTTTAAACTAGTGATCTGTACTAAGCTAGATATTCCTTCAAGAAGAAATATTGATATTAAAGCAGTTGAAATATACGGATTATACTGAAAGACTAAAAATGCAAGTACAACGCCGATCGAATACGACCCGCTGTCTCCTAAAAAGACCTTGGCAGGTTTAATGTTGTAGCACATGAAGATTAGTAAGAAAATGAGTGTTGAGGAGCTTAGAAAAAAGAGTGGTGTTGGGCCGTTAAATACAAATTCAAGTACTCCGAAAGTCATGAATGTAGGTACTGCAATTCCCCCAGCTAGTCCATCAAGTCCATCCGTTATATTAAAGGAATTTAGAATAAAAGTTGCTATTAACGAAAGTATCACGGCAATCCAAAGTGTTGGGAATAAAGTGGATAAAACTAAAAAGAATGTTACTAACTGTAAAGCCATTTTATACCGTGCTTTAAATCCCCATTCGCCTACTTCTTTGTAGTAAAAGAATTGATACATATCATCAGCAAGACCTACTAATCCTAAAAATATTGCTCCAAGTATAACTGCTTTAAGTTCAATGGTTAGGGTAAGTGTAAAAAAGAGAATAGCTAGATTTAAAATGAATAAAACACCGTAACTTGATGGGGTGCTCATGTTCTCAAGAAGATGCTTGTAGTAGCTGTCATTCCGATTTACTTTTTTATCTTTTGGAAGTGATTTCTTTTTATAAAAACCTCTGTTTCTAAGATAAGTAACAAGGAAAGGGGAGAGTATTATATTTAGTACCAATATAAATATTAATATGTATATATTTTGCATATTACATTTATATCATAATAAATATAACTATAATAAAAAACGCACCCGCGAACTAAATCTTTGGGTGCGTTGAGTAATTAATCAGAGGGTTTCCCCAGAGACCGGCTGTTTGAACTACAGTAGGGAATCGCTTCCTTACATTCGATTCGGGAGACGTCCCGACTAGCCAGACATAGGCACAGGTGTCTATGAGAGGTTTAAAAACACGAGTCATACTCGACTATTGAAACTTTATTCCAAATCATAAACTTAGTCAACACAAATGTAAGCCTATAATGAAGTGATAAGCGTAGCTAGACTTAAATGGTAAAATTAAATGTTTATGAGGTTTTCTGGAGAAGAATATCCAAAATAGTAAATATGATATAAATACATATGAAAAATTTCTTCATAATTCATGGATCTGACGGTCATTCAAAAGAGAACTGGTTTCCATGGTTAAAATCAGAATTAGAGAAAAAGGGATTTGAATGTATCGTTCCTGATTTTCCAAATGTAAATGGTAAGCATTATCTTGACCAATGGTATCACGTTATTGATAAATACAAGGATAAGATTACAAATGAAACAGTATTTATCACCCATTCGCGAGGAACTTCCTTCATATTAAATCTATTGATGGATTATGATTTAAAGATTAGCTCGTTATATATTGTTGGAGGGTTTGTCGAGTATCTTTGGCAGGAAGAAGGAAAGCCTTTAGATTCTTTCTTTGCAAGACCATTTGATTATGTAAAAATTAAAAATAACTGTAAGGAGATTATAAATTTTCAATCAGATAATGACCCATATATTCCTGTAGAACACGGATTAAAGGTCTCAAAACTACTTAATGCGCAGTATGTTTTAGTAAAAGGTGCAGGACATTTTAATACAACATCTGGTTATACAAAGTTTCCACAATTATTAGAAAGCCTTTAAAGTAACAATGAAGATTAAAAAATACGAACAATCAGGTGTAGTAATCACATCAAATAGTGGTAAAAGTTTAGCTATTGATATCGGAAATAAAACACCTACTTCAAAACTTGAAGGTGTAAATGTTGACTACTATTTAGTCTCGCATATCCATGGAGACCACTTTCATCCTGAAAATATAAAAAGTTTAAAGCCAAAAGTTATATTCTTACCTATTGAATGCAAACTTAATTTTACTGAAGTTGAAATTAAGACTATTGAGGTTAATAAAGAGATTGAAACAGAAGACTTCAAAATTGTGCCATTTTATGTAGATCATGGACCAAATGCTAGTGCGTACAATGAGAACTTTGGATTTCTAGTATATTGTGATAGCGAAATTTTGTATTTTGCAGGGGATATATATAATTCCGCAAATCTAGATGTCTCACAATTAAAAGTTAATTATCTGTTAGTTCCTGTTGGTGGATACTATACATTTGGACCCAATGAAGCGTTTTCATTCTCAAAGAAGTTTAATAGTGTTGGTAAAATCTTGCCTATACATTACGAAAAAAATGACCATATTAATCCAGAAACTTATATTCAATTCGTAAATATGTGTAAGGGAGAGTTTGCGATATTAGTCGCTTAAGCATTACTCCCAGCTACATACCCTGTTGTCCAACAAAGTTGAAGACTATAACCTCCTGAAGGTCTATCTATATCCAGTACATCTCCAACTAAGAATAAACCCTTAACAATTTTTGATTCCATTGTTCTAAAATCAACTTCATTAATATCAACACCACCTGAAGAAACAATTGCCATATCTGCACCCATTAGAGATGTAACATGGAGTGGGATATTCTTAACAGTATCTATTATTTTATGCCTACTTTCTCTATTAAGATTGTTATTTGGTGTATCTCCGTTTACTTCACTAATCTTAAGTATTGCTGGTACTAGTGATTTTGGTATTAGAGATCCTAATACATTTTTAATCGACTTATTACTTTCCTCTCTTAAAATATCATTTAGCTTTGTTCTTAATGTCCCTATATCGGTAGAAGGAAATAGATCTATTCGTAGCTCAACCATACCTTCATTAATTAAGCTTCCTATTCGTTTACTCATATTTAAAATCATTGGTCCACTAATACCAAAGTGTGTAAAAAGTACTCTCCCTTTGTTTTGAAATTGTTTAACACTGTCACAATATACCGTTACCTTTATATCATCAAGTGTTGCACCAGATATCTCTTTTACCCATTCATCACTTAGAGCAACAGGTACAAGCGCAAAATCATTTTCAATTATGTTGTGACCCAAACTCTTTAACCATTTAAATCCTTCTCCTGTGCTTCCTGTT
Organism: uncultured Candidatus Saccharibacteria bacterium; assembly: GCA_964539195.1. Classification (GTDB taxonomy): domain Bacteria; phylum Patescibacteriota; class Dojkabacteria; order SC72; family SC72; genus JAJTYH01. The sequence continues at coordinate 14,409 of CAZIIC010000004.1, read as the reverse complement.
TCTGGATGTGAAATACCACCTGTAGCAACTAAACAGGACTTAGATTGAAATATAGTTCCGTCAGAAAGAGTTATTGAGAAAACCTCATCATTTTTAGATATTGAAGTAACTGCACTATTACACCTTATTTCAACATTTCCTTCTTCTAAATACTTAAGGAGTACATCTAATACCGATTGCGATCTATTTGAAGTTGGAAATATTCTTCCATTATTTTCTACCTTTGTATTCATTCCTCGCAAATGAAAAAACTCTAAAGTTTGTTCAATACTAAATTGAGAGAATGCTGAATGAAGATATTTTCCTCCCTTTTTATATATCCCTTCTAAATCGGTATTTGTATTAGTTACATTACATCGACCTCCACCGGTTATGAGGAGCTTTTTACCTACATCCGGATTCTTTTCAAGAAGCAGAACTTTCTTACCTAAACTACCAGCTTTTCCAGCAGCAATCATGCCTGCAGGCCCCCCACCAATCACAATTAAATCTAATATGGATGTCATTACAATATTTCAGAAAATTACATTAAATTATATCATGTACCTAATTATGGTATTATTAATTATTAATTAAGAATATAATTTGCAATGAAGATAATTATATTCTTCCTCGTATTACTATTATCAACTATTTTCACTCTGGATGTATATGCTGCTGACCCTGTTAATATAACTCCAACCTCAAATATTGTCGGTGGAATTGTTGCTACCAAGGAATTTGAAATCAGGTTAAACTATCAGTCTTCATTCATCCTCGATGAAGATAGCTCAGTGGAATTATACGAAGATGAAGTTTTAGTAAATACTCAAAACACTATTGATGGAAACATATTAAACATCAACTATGACGGATTATACCTTCCACAAAAGACATATAGATTAGTTGTATCAAATATAGATTCCACAGACCCAGATATTACTTTCAGTGACATCAATACTTCCTTTAAGTATTCATCATTAACTTCCTTTGTATTCGGAAGAAGTGTAAAGGGTAGGGACTTAATTGGATATACTTTGGGTGAAGGTAGCCAAGTATTTATGCTAATTGGTGGAATACATGGAAATGAGCAAAATACCACAAGATTAGTTTCTCAACTCCTAATACATTACAAACTGAACCAACAGTGGATTCCAAATGATACTAAAATTGTCTTTGTGCCAAATATGAACCCTGATGGATATGCAAAAGGTAGTAGAATGAATGCTAGGTCAGTTGATTTAAATAGAAATGCAAATACTCGTGACTGGCAAGCTAGAACATACATTGGATATTTATCATATAGATATGGTGGTGGAAGATATCCAAACTCTGAGCCAGAGACTCGTGCTATTGTTAACCTTATTAAGAGACATAAGCCTTTTCTAACAATTTCATATCATAGTGCAGGAGGTTTTGTTATTACAAATGGTAGACCATCAAGAAATTTAGCAAAATCATATGCAAATATGAGTAGGTATAAATATGTAGATCAAAGTAGTGGTGGTATTGCATTTATATATAAAATAACGGGAGATCTAACGACTTGGATGTACGAAAAAGGATTTAAAGCCCTAACTGTTGAGTTAAAATCTCGTGAATATTCTGAAATTTCTTCAAACCTTAGAGCGGTACAGAAAGTAATAAATAGCAATTAAAACTATTTTATTTTGTCTGCACTAAGTAGTGTCGTCCAACTCATTCCTAAATCAGTGGATTTCCAAACATACCCATTTGCTCCATTGATATAGATCGTATTTTTATCAATTGGATCCCACGAAATTTGACTAATCCTTGTTTTTCTATCTTGAGGATTTTTAATTTCCTTTGGGAGAGTTCCATACTTATTCCATGTTTTACCTGCATCTAGACTTCTAAAAAGATTTAAGTTTTCACTTGCAGGGCCAATTGTTGCTGATGTGAAAGCAAGTACCGTATTACCTTCAATATCGTGTGGATTGTATGTTACTACATCAAAATGCTTTGTTTTATTAAGTGTACTTCCATCGGTTGTATAATATCCGAATGGTAGAGTATTACCACTTAGAAATGGAACAAAATACATATTTGTAAACTTCTTCTTTGAATGAGATGCACTTATATATGGATTACCATCGCTTCCTTTAATCATGCTCCATGTCGTACCACCATCGACGGATTTTATTATACCCATTTGCTTAACATTTAGATCTTTTCCGTCACTTATTCCAGTACCTGAACCATCTGAGGAAGATCTGATTGCACTAAATGTTGGTGCGACTATTTCATTTGGATTTGATGGGTTAATCATTAATGTCACAACGCTTGTTCTTTCTCCAATACCTGTTGGTAATTCATACCAACTCTCGCCCTTGTTATCGGTTTTGAGTATTAGACCACTGTTAACATATTTCATATTTTGGTCTGATCCTTGCCATGAAGCAGGGGCAGAAGAGGTAGCGTAGAATACCGAATTACCATTATTAGGTGAAAATGCAGCGTCAGTAGAATATATATTCATTTTCTCACCTGTCATAATCTTCCAAGATTCTCCAGCATCAAAACTTTGATAGATACCTCCTGTTTGAGAATTAGGTTCTGTTAGACTTAAGTATCCACCACCACCTCCACTTGTTACAATTACTAAATGATTGCTGTCGGAAGGGTTAATCTTTATCGTTGGGTATTCGCTGTAGCATGGTTTTGTATTGTCATCTTCTCTGGCATACGCCTTTATACCTTTTGACTTAGATCCCCAAGTTATTCCACCATCAGTTGTTTTAAAAATACCCTTCCATTCTATGTTCACATACATAACTTTAGGGTTTTTAGGGTCAAGAGCTAGACTATGATCTGTTCTATACCACTCATCATCGTTTCTAGGGGCACAATTAAAGCTTTGATTGGTAATTACATCTCCTGGGTACTTTTTATTTATCTGTTCAATAACACTTAAGGACGTATCAGGTACTTCATTTTGAAAAACATTTTCAGAAGGTTTTCTCAAAAGAACGAAAACTAACCAACTTAAGAGTAATAAGACTAATAGAACTATTGAAATGATTATTATAATATTTGTATTTGGTTTCTTCGGGGGTACTTTTTCAATACTTTCAGCTTTAACAAGGCTTTCAGTCTCTACAATCGGTTGCTTATTAATATCCATATTTAAATGTATAGCAAATTGAATTACTTCTTAACTTTGTATAGTTCTTCTCTAAGTGTTTCCATTTGAGATATCTCTTGAGATTGAAGGGCAATAATATCATTACATATTGTTAATACTGAGTTTCTGGTACTTTTAGTGAGAACATCTTTACACATTTCTACAGCTCCTTCATGATGTACAATCATTGCATTTAAATATCTTAGGTTAAACTTTTCATCGTATGTTCCAAGGTTTCTTACTAATGAATATTCCGTTATCTCAACTTCCGAAGTATCTTTATACCAATCCTTCTTCCATTGGCTCATTAGTGCAATTTCAAGAGTTTGGCTATCAATTATCTTTTGAGATATTTCTTTTACCTTGGTATTTGTACTCTTTAAAAGTGCTATCTTTGCCATGTCTATTGCTCCTTGGTGATGTGATGTCATTGCTTCTAAAAATCTCAAATCATAATTCTCATCCGACATACCTAAATCAGTATGATTCATATTCGTACTTTTATGATATTGGAAATCTTGGAATACTAAGAAGCCAGCTAAGAAGATACAACCACCTATGATAAATATAGAAATGTATTTTGGAAATTCTTTCATTAAATATCTTTTAACATTAGATACTTAAAAATATCTAAAATATTAAGAATAAGCAAATATTTAATATATAAATATTTAGGATATTGATGTAAACTATGGGTAATAAAATAAGGGATATGTCAATGAAAATTGCATTAAATGAATTGAAAGAGTTAGTTAATAAGGCCCTGGTAAAGTATGGATATAATGACGATGAAGCTAAAGTAATTGGTGATGTGTTGATGTACGCTCAGATGAGAGGAAATAATCAAGGAATTGTGAAATTGATAGGTAAGGGAATACCTAAAAATATGTCTTGTAAACCATATGAAATTGTTAAAGAAACTCCTGTCTCAGCATTACTAAACGGAAACTATACCCATGCAATGGTAGTAATGAATGCGATTACTGATATAGCTATTGAGAAAGCTAAAAAAAGTGGGATTGCTATTGTTGGAAACAATAACACTGCTGAATCGACAGGTGCAATTGGATATTATGTTAGCAAAATTGCTAAGGCAGGATTCATTGGGTTAGCATTCTCATCAGCTCCGTTTAAAACTACAGCACCTTTCGGGTCAAGCGAAGCAATGTTTTGTACAAATCCAATTGCATACTCTATTCCTTCGAATAAAGGAGAAATGATCTTTGATATGACTACATCCGCTGTTGCATATTATGGATTAATTGAAGCAAAAACTGCGGGTAAACAATTGCCTGAAGCCTATGGCTACGATGCTGAAGGAAATGAGACTCAGGATCCTGCCTCAATTATGGGAGGAGCAATTAAAACAATGGCAGGGCAGAAAGGGTCCGGACTTGCTATGTTAGTTCAGGTTCTTGCTGGTGCTTTAGTTTCTGCAGAGTCATTTAACTCAGATAGTGATAATGCGGGTAACTTAGTATTGGCGATTGACCCTAATCTTTTGAGAGAAACAGATTCATTTAAAAATGAAGTTTCATCAATAGTCACAAGAATTAAATCTGCAAAGAAGTTAAACGGAGTTGATGAAATAATGGTTCCTGGAGAAAGAGGAAATAGATTAACAAATACTATTCATGATAGTGGAGAGATTGAAGTTGAAGATAATCTATTAAATGAATTAAAAAAGGTCGTGGAATAACTCTTATTTTACCTGGCTTTTAATCCCTTAAGTACTGAAATAGTAGCTGGGATTCCAAGTATTAATACTACAATTCCAAGTAGTGTGAACACTAAAGGAGTTCCGTATCTTTCCTGAATAATTCCCAATGTACTAATTGAAATTGCGCAGAAAATACTTACCGCAAGACTTAATGCCGATAGAGAAGTGGCTCTATTGGAAGATGAAATCTCTTCGTTTGTATATGAATTTAAAATTGCAAATTTAGCACCTCCTGCAATTATTACAAGTATTAACATTGGGATTATTAATATCTTTGTTGCAAATATCCCTGGAAGAAGGCCAAATAGAAGTACAATAGGAAAGGCAATGAAAACAAGTTTCTTCTCGAGGAGATTCTTCTTGCTAACTATAAATGCTAATGTCGTAGTTGTAACGATATATATACCTGCAAATAAGTAACTCTGATCTTGTGGTGTATATCCGACATCACTTGCGAGTGGATTATTAAAGTAGTATAGACAAGTCCAAGATACACCGGCCATAACAATATAATATATAGAAAGTGCTTTTGTATACTTGGATTTTACCAATTCCATAACACCACTCTTAAGTTTATTAATATATCCAGAATATGTGAATTTCTCAGTATCTATAAACGGTTCTGTCATAAATAATGCTAGTATTGTTGCTCCGAATACTCCTAAACCTCTAAATATATGAGGTAAACCAAAATATATTGAATATAGGAATCCTCCACTAAACATTGCAAATATCATCGATGTTCTAAAAAGGATTAAACCTCTTGCATTGAGTTTTGAAAATTCAGATTCTCTACCCAATTCTTTTAATGAATCATAAAAAATTGCCTCGTCTGCACCGGATACAAAAGCAGCTCCAAGTGCTACTAGAAGTAAGCCAACAATCATAGTTAACGCATTAAATGAAAAGCCGGTTAATATGTATCCAATTGTGACAATCATCCATCCAATTACAAGGGTTTTCTTTCTGCCAATTAAATCCGCAAGTACGCCTGAAGGTAGTTCAAATAGCATTGTTATTATAAAAGTGGAAGCTTCCATAAGTGCCATTTGAGAATATGTTAGGAATCTTTGTTCAAAAGCAACCCATACTGGAACAGTGAAGAGTAATCCTAAAAGAGGTTGTATCCATACATACAACTTCACATTTCTTTCCATTTTCTTTTTATGTATTTCTTCCATCTCAGTGATTATATGCCTAAGTTTTTCAATCTCAAAATATGCATTTATATTTAACAGATTTTGATATAAACTATGGGTAATAAAATAAGAACTTGATGTATGTCAAAGCTTGTATCAATAAGTCCAGATAAGAGTATTGGTGTAGTTGGTGAAATTGAAATCTCAACAAAGGAGTATGTTCTAGAGCAGGTATCAAAAGCAAAAGAAACTTTTAAGAGTTGGAGTAAGCTAAGTATTCTTGATAGAAAAGAAATACTTGAAAAGTTATATTCTTCTTTTGATTCAAACAAAGAAGAATTAGCTGAAATGGCATCTAAAGAAATGGGAATGCCAATTGAAGAAACTCATATTGATTTAGAATCTGGACTAAACTACTTTAGATGGTATTTAGATAATTGTGATAAGTATCTTTCGCCTGAAATTAGTTTCGAGAACGAAAAAGAAGTACATACAGTATATTATGAACCTATTGGTGTTGCTGGTGTAATTATGCCTTGGAACTTTCCATTTTCAAACTTAATTTGGGGGGTAATTCCTAGTCTAATCTCTGGAAATACTGTGGTATTCAAACATTCAGAAGAAGTACCTGTTGTATGTAAGATGTATGAGGAGATTGTTACAAAATCAGGAATTACAGAAGGTGTCTTGAGCTTCATATACGGAGCAGGAGATGTCGGAGATATACTTGTACACTCAGATATTAACCTCATTTGCTTCACTGGAAGTACTAAAACTGGAAAGTATCTATATTCAATCGCTGCAGAAAAGATGATTAAAGCGCTTCTTGAGTTAGGTGGATCTGCTCCAGGTGTAGTTTTTGAAGATGCTGATTTAGATAATGCAGTTGAAACTGTTTTCATAAATAGATTCGGGAATTGCGGGCAGATTTGCGACGGATTGAAGAGGATGATAGTACATGACTCTGTAATAGATCAGTTTGTTTCTAAGATGAAATCAAAACTTGAATCTGTAAAAGTTGGGAACCCAACCGAGGAAGATACGAATATTGGACCGTTAGTTGCACAGAGACAACTAGATCTACTCGAACAACAAGTTAAAGATGCTGTTGATAAAGGAGCTGAGGTAGTAATCGGTGGGAAAAGACCAGAAGGATTAGAAGGTGCATACTACATGCCATCAATCCTTAAAAATGTAACCAAAGATATGAGAGTTTGGTCGGAAGAGGTATTCGGACCAGTTCTTCCAATAATTTCGTTTAAGACGTATGAACAAGCTTTAGAACTTGCAAACGATACTCCATATGGTTTAGGTGGATATGTATTCACCTCTAACCCAGAACTAGGATTAAAAGCTTCAAGAGATATTAAAACAGGCATGGTGAGTGTAAATGGTGCGTTCTATGTAATCCCAGATGACCCATTTGGTGGGTGTAAGTTGTCTGGAATTGGTAGAGAGCATGGTAAATGGGGTTTAAGAGAATTAACAGATATTAAGGTAATAGCTACGTATAAGTAATTTGTTTTAGTTACATATTACAAGCCATTCAAGGTACTCAGACATTTTAAATGTTTGGTATATAATATTCCGATGGTTAAATTATATGTAATTGTTCCAGACATTGCTTCGGGAATAGTTTTTAACAATGTATTAAACGAAAATGGTATTTCAACTGAATGGAAATACTATAAAATCGCCCCACGTGTAATTGATAATAAAATAAGTCAGTCAAATGAAGTAGGTGATGACTTAAACAAAGTATTTAGTTCTTTTAAGGACAAAACTCAAAGCGTTGTAATTGCTTGTAACACTCTTCAATTATGGTTACCTGAAGTTAAAAAAGAATATAAAACCAATATTAAGATATACACGACTTTTGAAGCTTGTGTATGGAAGTTTTCAAACAGCAAATCAAAACCAGTTTGGCTTGGTACTACACCTTTAGTTAAAGAAACAACAAAGTTCCCAACACTTCTAAGTATGAAGTTACAGCATGCTCAAGATATGGTTCAAGAGATAATTTGGAGAGTTAAGATGGTTGAAGGGGATGATTTTAAAACGGCTCCAGAAAATATTAGAAATGATGCAAACCTTTCTAGAGCTCAACAACAAAACAAAATTAATCAGTTAAGAGATAATGTATTAGATATACTTAAGAAAAAAGGTGCAAAACATGTAATTCTTGGCTGTACTGAACTGCCAATGGTCTTTACTAAAAAGAAAATGAACGGCATCGAGTTTATTGATCCTGCACAAGTTACTGCTGAATATATTAAAGCTCAAAGTGTTGCCCTTGTATTTGCTGGTGGAACAATATCTTCACTTCCAAATAAAGTAGGGGCACTTGTAGGTGGAAAGGTCTTTAATCTTCTTGAAAAGTTAACAAATATACTTCCTGGATCATTTAAAAACTACAATATTACCAAAGCTCAAATTGCATATACTGGACTAAGTGAAAATATGATGGAACAGGATCATAAGAAACTGATAACTGCTGTTGCTAATTTAATTAAAAGTGGTGTGAGTAAGATTGTAATCACTCATGGCACAGACGCGATGGAACAAACTGCGCGAGTTTTAAGTAAGAAATTTAATAAAGTTCTTAAACAAAAGAAGATTACTGTTCTTTTAACAGGCGCTAATCTTCATGTAGGGGATAAGAATACAGATGCTTGGGATAATTTAAAGTTTGCCTTGAATGCTAGTGGAATTGTAGGCGGAGTATATATCGCTTTTGCAAATAGAATAGTAAATGGACAGATAGCAGTTAAAGAAAAATTTAATGGTAAATCAATGAGATATACTCAACTTAATGATGTACAGTATTTAAAAGATTTAGAGAAAAGTAATCATGAGGTTGAAAAACAAATAGAGAAATTAAGTAAGAAGTTAGTAAAACCTAAAAAACATGGTTTAGTTATTAACTATCCTGTAAATATAATCCGAAAGAATCATGACTCGTTCTTAAAGAGAATTGAAAAGAAAAACGTTAAAGCTGTCCTCTTTACTCTCTATCATTCAAGTACGGCAAATACAAAGGATATTGATGCCTCAGTTGTAAAACTAATTCAAAAGCTAACAAAAAGAGGTATTGTTTGCTTTGGGGCAACTGAGAACTTTGAGCCAACTGATATGGATTTATATGAGACTTCATATATGTTAAGAGAAGTAGGACTTGTAACGCTAAATGATATGAAGTTACCTGTTGCCCTTCATAAATTAAACATCCTTTATACTATGAATCCAAATTATAGTAATAAAGAGATTGTTAACTTTATGCAAACGAGTATAGTAGGGGAGATTGATGAAAAGTTAGTTAAAAAGAATAAATAGAAATGGATAAGAAGAAGTTTGCAAAAGGCGTAGAAAGGTTGATTCATCCTATGGATGTAGGTTCACTTCACTTCATACAGCAATTTAATAAATATCTACCTAAATTTCTACAAGACTATTTTGTTAAGTCCTCTTCAAAACAGTATCCTCACATGGGGTTTGTTGTTGAACCATATAGTTCATTTCTTTGCTATGAAATACTTGATTTAGAAAAGGCTAAGTCACTTCTTCCTGAAGGTTTTGAACTTGTAAAATGTAAAATATTTGATGATGATCAACCAAAGTACTACTGCATCTTTGGTTGTATTAGAGCTCACACTAGTGCTTTTTGGGGGGCTAGAGTTGAATTCTATATTATGGCAGAAGATAAAAGTACAGGACTTTTAAGTTGGATAATTGTCGACTATGATTCCAATACAATTAGCTATGATAAGAAGAATGGACTTAAATCACCAAATTGTAGTAATGCTGTTGTAACGATTAATCATAAAGGTACTATATATGTTGATTTTGAGAGAGATGATAAATCACGAAGACTTGCATATGAATATAATGTTGAAAGTGGTGTAAATAAGCCACTTGATCAAAGATTATGGCTTGAGGGAAATCTTTCAATTGGATATGGGAAAGAAGCTTCCACAGGAAGTGCTGATATCTTTTCTTTAAAGTTTGATCCTGATGAAGTAGATAAGGCACTTCGAATACCAGTTGAAAATGTAACATTTGAGGTTAATAATTGGATGCCTAGTTTGTTTGCAAATACTCCTTCAGAAGTAGTTTGTTTTCCATATGCTCAACATTTTGTCTCTGATAGTCCAGGATATTCAAGTAACCTGAAAAATGAACAAGAACTAGTTGAACAATCTAGTAAACTGGATTTTGATAATATGAAAGTATTCTCAACAGCAACTTTTAAGACAATGATAATGGTAGGTTCTATGATTTCAATAATATCAACAACAATACTGTTAATACTTCTATTTTTGAAATAGTTAGATCTCGTAACTTTCTAAATCTTTAGCAACCAATATCTCTCCTTTGTACTCTTCTTGAACTTCACGTACAAGTTCTTGAGTATCAAACTGAGGATATAGATGATATACAAGTACTTTTTTAACATTGCTATCTTTTGATATTTGACCAACTTCAGTTGTATTCATATGTATGTCACCTGGTTTAAAGGATTTTGGAAATGACATATCACATACAAAAAGATCTGCGTTTTTACTTGAATTTCTAACTCCTATACAATCTGAAGTATCTCCAGAGTATGAAAGTACTTTTCCATTATGTTCAAATCTAAATGAAAGAGCATCGGAGTCAGTATTGAATGGTTTATGAATTACTTTAAATGCAAAAACTTTGAAATCATCAAAGGTATTCTCTTCCTCTAACTCTACAAACTTAATCTTTCCCCAATCTTTATACCCATTCAATTGAGTTAGCTCTGCCATTTTAGATATGAAATTCTCAATTCCAACTGGACCAAAAAATATTGGGAACTTCCTATCTTCTTTTGGTGAAAATACGTCTAATAATCGGAAGTTCATAAATAATGGGAAGAGGTCTGCAGTATGGTCAGGATGATAGTGGGTAATAAAAACATAATCTATATCCTCAACTGTGTATCCTGCATGTGCAAGCTTAACTAGTGTACCAGGACCACAATCAATTAATATCTTCTTATCTGCAATCTCTAAAAGAAATGAAGATGCTGTAACCGACTCATTAATAAAAAATGTACCTGATCCTAATGCTGTTAATTTCATATATAATCTAATATATTTAAGTACATAAATTATACACCAATTTAAAGTTAAAGATTATGAATAATTATATAAAGGAGTATTTTGAGAAGTTAGAACAAAGTGATAAAGAAATCTGTTTAGAATTATATAAAGTAATTGATGCAGATCTTCCAAATTCTGAGAACAAACTTTGGCATGGGCATCCTGTATGGTTTTTAAATGGGAATCCAATAGTAGGTGTAAGTAAATTAAAAAATAGAGTTAACCTACTATTTTGGAGTGGACAATCGTTTGAAGAGGATGGATTATCACCAGAAGGATCATTTAAAGCAGCTCAAATGAACTACACCGATGTTAATCAGATAAACAAAGATGATCTCAAAAGATGGTTAGAGAAATCAGTAACGATTCAGTGGGATTATAAGAATATTGTTAAGAGGAAGGGAAGGCTTGAGAAAGTTGTTATAGGTAATTAATAAATATAGAGACTGTGCTATATTTAAATAATAAAATTATCTAAATATATATGCAGGATAAATTAAAGTCCCTTCGGTCTTTTAATCTTGTAATGGGTGTTTTACATTTCCTTCAAGGAGTAGCTGTTTGGTTATTAAGTGATCCTGAAAAAGGAATTGTACCTATTACAATCGGATACTTAAAGTTTGATACAACATTACGGACATTAGTTCCTGCTGTTGAAAAGATTGGGGAAGTTAATCTAGCTTGGTTTGTAATTATATTCTTCTTTATGAGTTCGTTTGCTCATCTCTTTATTTCAACTGTTTATAGAAAGAACTACGAGAGTGATCTTCAAAAAGGTATAAATAGGGTAAGATGGTTTGAATATTCTTTGAGTGCCAGCGTTATGATGTTAGCGATTAGTCTTCTGTCAGGAATTTACGATCTTTCAAGTTTAGTTATGATATTTGGACTTGATGCAATTATGAACCTATTAGGTCTTGCAATGGAGAAGTATAATAATGGCAAAGAAAAGATTGATTGGTTTACATTCGTTTTAGGTTGTATTTCAGGAATTCTTCCTTGGGTAGTATTTGGTATTTATGTATATGGTGCTACTGAATTTGGTGGAGGAAATATCCCTAACTTCGTATATTGGATTTATGTAAGTATTTTCCTATTCTTTAACAGTTTTGCTCTTAATATGTATTTGCAATATAAAAAGGTTGGGCCATGGAAGGACTATTTATATGGTGAGAGAGTCTATATCATTCTAAGTCTTGTTGCTAAAACCCTTCTTGCATGGCAAGTATTTGGCGGTACATTAAGACCTTAAATATTTTTAAATTAACTGTTTATTAGTATGAGTAACAAAAAGTTTTGCCAAAGTTGTGGGTATCCAATGGATGATGTTAGCAAGCAAGGAACTAATGCAGATGGGAGTAAAAGTGAGAAGTACTGTTCAATGTGTTATGCAAATGGGAAGTTTTTAAATCCAGAAATTAACACAGCAAAGGAATTCCAGAAATTTTGTATGGAAGAAATGAAAAAGGATGGAATGAATGGGATAATGGCATGGTTACTAACCAGAAGTATTCCAAGATTAGAGAGATGGAAGAAGTAGGCTACTTCAATACTTTTACAACCTTATTATATTGACCTTTAGTTAGGAATATTCTATGAACATTCTTGTCACCAGTTTCTCCCGATAGAGTCGCAGTGTTTGATATTCCCCAATTAACTATTTTCATATTAGTTATATTAAGGTCAATGTAATAGTATGTTTTTGTATTCATATTAAATTGTAGCTCAAATTTACTGCTTTGTATAATTCCTAATCTTTTAAATACTGATTAGAGAGTTGTTTGTAAAATCTTGATTTCATAGCAATAATTGTTACAAATAGTCCTATTATTCCTGTAACAGTGAATACTAAGGCAATTCCTCTATCTGAACCTGTACCAAACCAACTACCTATTAATTTTGCTCCTGCACCATCAGTCATTAGTGGAATGAATATAAACTGTGTTAGTGGACCTATTAAAAATGCGGTAAGAGGGGAGGCAGATTGCTCAATACTTTGTGCAAATCCAAATACCCTTCCTTGTCTCTCAATTGGAACTACTTTTTGCATAATTGTATGCTCGGATGCTTCAATAAAGGGAGCAATTGCAAGATATATAAACATACCTACCATTAGAAGAATAATTGAGGGTTGAATTGTAAAGACACTTGAAATTACCCAAATTGTAATATTTGCCATAAATAATGATTTAAGTGGATTCTTTCCTAAACCTTTTTTAGAAATATATAATCCTCCAACTATAAATGCAGTACTGAGTAAACCCCAGATAAAACCCCATTGTTGTACAGAGACTAAAGAAAGACCGTATGCATCCATCAAAGACATAAATACACCACCTAGGAAGTTATTAAATGTTGTAAAAAGAATAAGTGAAAGTAATCCAGGAATTCCTCTAAGAACTTTTAGTGTCCCGGCTATATCAATTTTTGATTTACCACCTTCCACATGTGCTATTTCAGTCTCAGGGACATCGACTGTCCATAGATGAATTATTGATACTAGTGAGAGAATTGAGGCCAACAGGAGTACTAAATACATGCCGGAGTGTCCAACCAATATTCCACTTATCACAGATACAATAAGAAAACCAATTCCAAATACAGTGCCTAACATTCCATTTGCCTTATCTCTTTCCTCTACTGGCACTAACACTGTTACTAATGTTGGTAGTGCAATGCCTCTTACATTCCCAACCAGTACACCAATCATTTGAGATACTACAAATATCCATAATATTGGGCTTGAAATATCACTAAATATCTTCTGATCTACATTTGTATATATGAAAAATCCAATGGTGAAAAAGATAAATGATATTACACTTGTAATTAACATCAATGGTTTCTTCTTATTATGATCTACTAAGCTACCAAACCAAATTCCTGTAGAAGCCACAGTTACAAGATATATTCCAGACAGAATAGATGTTGCAAATACGGATTTAGTCTGAAGATACAAGTAAAAGGTAAGTGCAAACCAAACAGTCATATTAACAATATTGGTCAGTAGAGTGTTTGCAATTAAGTAATAGAAATTTTTCATAGCATATTTTTAATTTTATATTAACGTTTATTCTATCTTAATTTCTTTAATTGATAAATCCCTTAAGAATTAGAATTTCATATTGCACAAGTATTTTGTTAATTGGAATTTAATATATAATAAATTATGAAAACTATACTTTTAAGTGGTCAAAGTTTAGAAAACAAAGAGTGGATTGAACAAGTACAGTCCTCCTTTAAATCAAAATATTCAGATACTTCCGTTATGTATTACGAACATTGGAGTAGGGGGGAAGGTAA
>CAZIIC010000003.1:19860-41617 GCA_964539195.1 uncultured Candidatus Saccharibacteria bacterium | reverse complement strand
AGGTAGTAACAATAGTTATTAAATCTCCTAATACAGATGCAATTTGGTTTGCTTCATCTGAAAATAGTACAAACAAACCATACATTGAGGTTGTAAATAAATAAACTTAATTAAAGTTTATATGAAGTATTCAAGAGGATCTGATTTTTTGAATAAAACGGTTAAGATAGTTTTTGATAGACCATTAGGAACAAAACACCCAAAGTTTGATTGGGTATATCCAATCAATTACGGCTATATACCTGATACAAAATCTGAGGATGGAATGGAAATTGACGCCTACTACCTAAGTGCAGATTCAAGTTTAGACTCTGTAACTGGTGTTTGTATAGGATATATTCACAGGGACGATGATAATGAAGATAAACTTATTGTTGTTGATCTAAATGACAATAATTATACTGACCAACAGATATTAGAAATGGTTCATTTTCAAGAGAAATGGTATAAAAGTAAGTTAATACGAAATTAGTTTGAAATATATTTACTATACTCTTTCATAAGTTTTTGAATTTTTGGAGAGATAACAAACATACAGTACGGATTAAACTTGTTGTTGAAATAATACTGTTTATGATACAGCTCAGCTTCGTAAAACTCAGAGAAGGGCGATACTTTTGTGACAATCGGATTAGTATAATTATTTGATATTTCTAATATGTATTTTTCTGAAACTTCTTTTTGAGATTGAGTAATGTAAAATACTTCAGATCTGTATTGAGTGCCGATATCGTTTCCTTGTCTATTTAAGGTCGTTGGGTCGTGAGTAGCAAAGAAAATCTCTAAAATAGTGTTGAGGGTAATTATATTTGGATCAAATATAATCTGAACAGCTTCTGCATGACCAGTATTTCCACTAGTAACGTCTTCATATGTAGGATTCTTTAAAGTTCCACCTGTATAACCAGGGGTAACTTCAACAACTCCTCTTAGTTGCTTGAATATTGCCTCAGTACACCAAAAACAACCACCAGCAAGAATAATTGTTTCGTTGATATTAATAATTGGTGGTAATTGTTCAGATTCATCGACAAACTTTACTGAAACAGAATTAACACAATGTCTAACATTCTTATCTGTTAATCCTTCTCCTTCAAATACGTGTCCTAGATGTCCTCCACAATTACTACATGTTATCTCTATTCTACTTCCGTCTTTATCAATGCTTCTATTAACAGAATTTGGAAAGTGATCATCATATGCTGGCCAACCACACCCAGCATCAAACTTTGCTTTAGATGAGTAAAGAGGTTGGTTACATTTCCTACAAATATATGTACCTGGTTTATAGAAGTTGTCGTATTGACCTGTAAAAGCAGGCTCAGTTCCTTTATTCTCTATTACGCTTTTCTCAAAATCATTTAGTTTGTTGTATTGCATTAAAATATTTGTATTTCTGTTTCTAAATTTACATTAAAAATATCATTAATTTTTGATTTAATAGTGTCAATTACTTGAATAACATCTTTAGCTGTACCTCTACCTTTATTTACTAAAAAGTTGGGTTGCTTGGTTGAAACCTCTATACCACCTACAGTATATCCTTTTAAGCCGGCTTGATCTATAAGATATGCAACAGGGATTATTGGAAAAGGATCTGTTTTCATCTTATGTTTAACAGACTCAAATGTTTTTTGATCAAAACTTTCAACTGGAATATTTTTAAATGTACTACCTAAGCTTGGATACTCCATTGGGTGATTGGCTTGCCTATATTCAATATTCCTATTAACAACATCAAGTGGGTTTGAGCTTATTTCTAGATTTAGATTAATCAAAGCACTAACAATTACTTCGTTTATAGCGTCGTTTTTAAATATACTATCTCGGTATTTAAAATTACACTCAGTACTCGTCCTAGTTATAAGTTTATTTGATATAAGATTATACGAAGTTACACTAACTATTGAGTCTTTAATTTCACCTCCAAATGCTCCTGCATTTCCTCTTACAGCTCCGCCAAAAGTTCCAGGTAGGCCACCAGCCCACTCAAGACCGATATAACCTCTTTTACTTAACGAAATTACAAGGTTGCTAATGTTTTCACCTGCATTTACTGTAAATGTTCTGTCTGAAATTTGCTCTACACCACTAATGTCAATTTTGAGCATTAGATAATCATCATAACTCTCCTTCGAAAAAAGAATATTGGTACCTTCTCCCATTACAAAAGTCTTTAGGTTATTCTCTTTTGCAAATAGAGTGGCTTCTTGCAAATCTTCAATTGAGGTAATGATCGCAAAATTCTTAGCAGTAGCACCTATTTTATAATTACTATACTCTTTAAGGGATACTGATCTGATTTGCATAATTTACTTCGGGTAGTAATATTTAATTAGTTTAATTCTTATACTAATACATAGTTATGTCAAATTTAGTAATTAACGGTGGTAATAAATTAAGTGGAGAGATAACTCCTTCTGGGAACAAGAACTCAGTGCTACCAATTCTATGTGCAACGCTTCTAACTGATGAGCCAGTTAAATTGCATAGAGTTCCCGATACAACGGATGTGAATAAATTAGTAGAGTTATTAATCTCAATTGGTTCAAAAGTTATGTGGGATAAAGAGAAAGGTGACTTTGAGATTGATAATTCAGGAATAGATAAGTCTAAATTTGATAATGATTTTCCTGTTGGAATGAGAGGTTCAATACTACTTTTCCCTCCCCTTCTATATAGGATGAAAAAGTTGACTTTTAAGAATGAGATTGGTGGATGTGCTCTTGGAATTAGAGAAATAGATACTCATTTAGAGGTCCTAAGGGCACTTGGAGCAGAAGTAGTTGAAAATGGTGAAGCTCTACACCTTTCCATACAAGAAAGATTCCCAGGTGGAAACGATTGGCAAGATTTCATGAGTGTTACAACAACTGAAAACTTCATAATGGGAGCTGTGCTTGCAAAAGGTCCATCAAAGCTAGTAAATGCAGCAAGTGAACCACATGTTCAAGATCTATGTAATTTCTTGATTGCTATGGGTGCAAAGATTAAGGGTGTAGCAAGTTGTGTTGTTGAAATAGAGGGTGTAAACGATTTACATGGTACGGAGTTTACAATCTCCCCAGATTATCACGAGGTGACAACATACCTTGCTCTTGGAGCAATGACTGGTGGTGAAGTACAAGTACATGATTGTGGTAAAGAACATTTAACACTAATAGTTAAATCATTAAAAAAGTTAGGCGTTGATGTTGAATTTGAAGGTGATACAGCAATAGTTAGGGAGAATCAAAAGCTAGAAATTGTTAAACCGTTTACTCAAAATATGTTAACAAAGATTGAGGCTGCTCCTTGGCCATACTTTCCTGTTGATGTAATGCCACTACTTATAGCTCTAGCAGTTCGAGCAAAAGGAGAAGTAATGTTTTGGAATAAAATATATGAAGCAGGTTTCTTCTGGATTCCAGAAATGATTAAATATGGTGCACACATTGTGATGGGTGATCCACATAGAATAATTGTATTTGGAGGTAAAGAACTAACTCCTGCTACTGTTGTAGCTCCAAACATTATTAGAGCGGCTATTGCACTTACAATGGTTGGGTTATCAATTGCAGGAAAATCTACTGTAAAAGAGGCTGACCCTATTAAAAGGGCCCATCCTCATTTTATAGAAAATCTACAATCACTTGGTGCAGAGATTAGTTGGGAGTAATGTTTGAACATCCATCTGAAGAACCTTACGCTATTAAATGTCGAACTTGTATCGCGAACTTGATTGCTCCTCATGAGAACATACTATCTCCTAACCAATCTAATTAATAATTATATAAGAGATAGAAAATGGTTAGACACCGCGTATCACCCAGTAGTTACAACAAATGCTTTACTTTTTTCAGTTATCATTTAGTATTTATACTATGAGAATTGCAACATGGAATATAGCTGGAAATCAAACATACCCAGAAAAGCAAGAAGAGCCTGAGTACTTTGTTAACTCTATTAATAAAATTGATCCAGATATATTACTTCTCCAAGAAGTCCATTTTAAAGATGATTATTCATTTAGTAAAAAGTATTTTCAAAATTATCCCTATATTTTTGACTCTGAAGTATCACCTTCACATAATAACCCAGAATTCAGACTAGGGTTATCTATATTAAGTAAACACGAAATTATTAATGAACACACGGTTACACTTTTAAATCCCAATTTAACAAAAGTACTTTCAAACAAGAAGATAATAAAATCCCACGAAAAAGCAGTACAAATATGTTCAATAAATGGGATTAATATTGCAAATATTCAGTTACTCCCATTACATGTTTTCGGTACTACCTACGATAATGAAGAAGGATTTACACGAGAACTGGAAGATCAATTATTACAATTACTAGTGTTACCTACTATTTTTGCAGGTGATTTTAATCATAAAGAGCCTCAAAAAATATTTCCAAGGCTATTTAGTAAACTGAATCTGAAGGATTGTCTACCGGGTGAACCTACTTTTGTATATCACAGCACAAATCCGGATCATATTTATTTACCAAAAAGTATCAAGTGTATTAACAGCAAGATAATAAAGTCCTTAACCGATCATTATCTCTGTATTACTGATATTGAGGGATAGTTGGTGAGACGCCGGGGATTCGAACCCCGCACCAAATGGTTAAAAGCCATTTGCTCTACCGAATGAGCTAGCGTCCCAAAAATGTCTTTGTATTATATTACAATAATACCAGTAATATCAATAAATATATAAACAATATTTCATATTTAAATACTTATTCATAATTACTGAATAATATTTATGAATGTATATTAAAGATTTTGATAATTGGAGTATTGTAAAAAGGATACAGATAAGAAAGAGTATAAACCACCATTTGTAAAAGAAGGACAAGTTTGGTGGGCAAAAATTGGAGTAAATATTGGCACTGAGGTTTTTGGTAAAGGGACAACCTTCAAGAGACCAGTACTAATATTCAAAAAATTTAGCTCAATTCAATTCCTATGTATACCATTAACTTCAAACTCTAAACCAAATCAGTATAATTATAGACTGGTTATTAAAGGCAGAATTTCAGCACTAACGACATCTCAGATTAAAGCAATTAGTTACAAAAGACTTGAGGGTTTTATGTTTGAAATAGAGGAATCTGAGTTTCAAAAAGTAGTTAGATTCACAATATCTAAAATTACCCCCTCCTTATTCAGGAGGGGTCGTGGGTATCCCCAATAATATTTCGATTATACTAAACGCATTAAATTACTTCAAGAAAGAGCGTTATTAATTAATAAACTTTTAATAGGTTCAAAGCTCTTTCTGTGAATATTACATGGTCCAAACTCCATGATTGTAGATATATGATTCTTTGTTCCATAACCCATATGTATATCGAAGCCGTATTGTGGAAACTCTAAAGCTAATTCCTTCATTAATCTATCTCTTGTTACTTTAGCAAGTATTGAACCTGCTGAAATGCTGTAATGAAGCATATCTCCTTTTGTAATTCTATCCATTTCGTAACCAACAATAGGAGAGACATTCTTACCGTCAGCAATAATATAATCAATCTCCTTGATATTTGAAATTGCTCTAATCATAGCCTGCCTCACTGCTTCCTGTATGCCAATTTCATCAATCTCTTCACTACTCACAATTCCAACTCCCCACCCACTACTCTTTTCCATAACTTGTTCAAATGCTGATGCTCTCTGTTTCTCACTCATCTTCTTTGAATCTCTCACTCCTTCAACCATTTGATCTTTGCCATGAACAAGAACGGCACCAGCAACAACAGGTCCGGCAAGAGGACCTCTTCCAGCTTCATCAACCCCAACTACATTTTTATAGCCTAAAGACCACAACTTTTCTTCTAGTTCTAATGTCGGATATACCATACTTGATATTACCATTTAGTATGTGTACTATGAATATGTTAGATAAATTTTAAAGATAAAAATATGAACGATAATTTTGGATCATTTGTAAAAGGTGCTTTAGTTGGTGCTCTTGCAGGTGCTGTAGCAGGTGTACTTTTAGCTCCAAAAGCAGGAGAAGAAACTAGAAAAGATTTAAAGAAATTAGCAAATGATTGGGCTGAGAAAGCTACTGATTTTTATGAAGACGCGATGGATATGGTATATGAGAAAGCAGTAGCTCTTAAAGCTGTTGGAAAAAGATTAGATGAAAAGAAATACCTTGATATTGTTAAAGAGGTTGTAGATGAGTTAAAGAACGATGGTAAGGTAACTGCAGATGCTGCAACAAGACTTGGTGCCCAATTGAGGAGAGACTGGAGCAAAGTATCAAAAGCATGGAACGGAGAGACAAAGTAGATATTGATTCTACGGGGTATCGTAAACATCTTTGGGATGTTGAGTATTCAACTAGAAAAGCACTTCCATCTTCAAATACATTTCATCCATCTTCATCACTTAGAAGATTCATAGAAAATCATCCAGAAGTTGGTAAAGATAATGCCTTGGATTTAGGTTGTGGCAATGGTAGAAACGCCATGTATCTAATTGAGAATGGTTTTCAAAAAGTACTTGGTATTGATATTTCAACAGAAGGTATTGAGATTGCAAAACAGGCACAGAATGAAAAGCCTGAATATAAAAATATTAAATATATTGCTGTCGATGTATCAACTGCTTTAGAAAGTGTAAGCGAGAGCTTTGACCTAATTATTGATATGACTGTTCTCCATTCTCTTACAAAAGAAGCGAGGGAAAAAACGGTTGAACATATAAAAAGGTTATTGAAGAAAGATGGATACTATTTGATATTTACCCTTATGGCAAATAGCCCAGCAGTCATTGATTTAATGTCCAAGAATCCTGGGCCAGAAGCAAATTCATATAGATTCAATTTTGATGACGATATTATTACCGAAAAGGCATTTACCAAAGAGGAACTTTGCGAAATGTTTAAGCCATTCAAACTTGTTGAATATGAGGAATATCAAACTGTTACAAGAGCTTATAAGGGAGAGTATCCTAGAATCTATACCACAGCCCTATTCCAGAATAGTTAGTTATGAAGTAAAATCGAACAGATGCGAGAGTAGTTCAATTGGTTAGAATGTCTCCTTCCCAAGGAGAAGGTTGCGGGTTCGAGTCCCGTCTTTCGCTTACATATATAACGACAATGTTATGACAAGTGATATTAAAAAGGTTCTCACCCAAGGGTTACTAAATGGCTATGCTGGTGGAGGTAAGTTTAAAAAATTTACTAGGACCATATTTGAAGGTACCTCTAGTATTCAAGATGTTTTCGGAGCAACGTACCATGATGAGTGGTTTGTGCCTAGTATCTCAGGCGGTGGCCAAGAATTAGTGAAAAGTGTTAACGGAGAAATGTTTACAAGATTATATTCTGGAGGAACTTTAAAAGTTGAAAAACTTAAATCGATTGGGACAACAGTAGATGAAATAAGTAAAAGACTGAAAGATTCAATACTAAATCTTAAGGATAAAACGAGATTAACAGAAAATTGCGAATTAGAGATTGATGAGAGTTGGAAATATACATACGAAGTAGTATTCAGAAACATGGAATTTGATACTTATCTTGGAATTGAGAGAATTTTCTATAGAAATAATTTAGTACATATACATAACTTTATCTTATCGCCGATTAAATGAAGAAAATAACAATTATTGAATATCTAGATAGTAACCCAGCAAAAGAAGTATTGGTTAAATATAGAAAATTTTTAAAAAGTCTACTTCCTGATGCAACAGAGGTAATTAGTTATGGTATTCCAACATTTGATTATAAAGGGAAACATGTAATCCATTACGCAGGATATAAAGGACATATTGGTATTTACCCAACTTCAGGACCACTTGAAACATTTAAGGATAGATTAAAGGGATATAAAACAACCAAAGGTACAATTCAAATCCCACTTGATGCTGAGATACCTTTTAAACTACTTGAGGATATTGTTAAACATAGACTTTCACAAATCTAAATTTTACCCCTTACTACTTCTCTCTTCTTATCTGTCATGTTGTAATTATAACTCATATACCATACAATCGTAACACATTAGTTACGCTGGTGTAGCTCAGTTAGCAGAGCAACTCTTTCGTAAAGAGTAGGTCGACAGTGCAATTCTGTCCCCCAGCTTTGAAATATTTAAGAATAGTTATGTACTCACCTACCTATACAATTACACATTTAATTCTAAACTACATAGTTAGGATTGAACTTGCAATTGCATATATTAATGATACCCAACTACCTCAATCACATTTCTCTCAAGTATATGAAAAGTTCCATGCAGAGGATATTGATAAATTAGGGGAACTTGTTGGATACCCGATTGGATATAGCAAATCACTTGACGCACAACGAGGGAAACTTATGCCTTCTCTTAAACCAAAGCTTCGAGTATTTGCAAATTACAGGAGTGTTCATGACTTCATAGATTCCTACACACCTAGTAATTTCATAAAACCTTCTTTCGATCTCTCAATCCATTTGAACAAATTATTGATGAAATATTTGGTCGATGATTGGGAGATAGCAAAATTAAGAGGATTTAGTGATAAGCCAAATGAAATATATGACACATGGTACAAGTATAGAGACTTCTACCCTAATATTGACCCACAAAAGCACTTTGCTGAGGTATATGGATGGATTGAAGCTCCTAGGTATAAGATAAATAAGCTAATACAGATTACATGTGTTCTTTACGAATATATGGACAAAGCTCCGTTTTCATCAGGTAATCAAATGACAGCTATACTTACTATCTCAAGCTTGTTAAAAGCATATGGGTATAATCCAAAAAACATATTACCAATAGCTAAAACTATATATTATATTTCTGAAGATTTAGTATCTGCGTATAAAATATCAAAGAATAAAAGGGATATAACAGCTTTTCTAGAAGCCTTTCTATACTCTCTATCACTCACTACAACAAATGTTGCCAACAGTATTAAGGAAGTATATGAGAATAAGGCAAGTAAGATAGGAAAAATGCAAGAAGAACTAAATGAACGACAACTCAAGGTTATGGATTATTTAGATATTGAAAAGAAAATAACAAGAAGAGAATATTCAAAACAGATGGGAATCTCCTTCATGACATCATTTAGAGACCTACAAGAGTTAGTAGAAAAAGGATATATAAAAACAAAAGGCCAAGGTAGAGCCACGGTATATATTCTAAAAGACTCCCAAATTGAAATTTAATATTCAAAATATACTTTAGCTGTGATAATATAGGCACATGAACTATTCAGGATACGAGCCTGTAATTGGGCTAGAAATTCACATACAATCACGAACAAAATCTAAAATGTTTTGTAGTTGTGATGCTAATTATTTCCAAAGTGAACCTAACTCTCACACCTGCCCTGTTTGTTTAGGACTACCTGGAGCACTTCCTGTACCAAATAGATACGCTCTTGATCTTGCAATTAAAATATCACTTGCACTTGGGTGCACAATTAACAAAGAAACAAAGTTTGATAGAAAGAACTATTTCTATCCTGACCTACCTAAAGGATTTCAAATATCTCAGTATGACCTTCCAATTGGTATTAATGGAAGCGTTGATGTGGAAACAAAAGATGGAATATCTACGATAGGTATAACAAGAGTACACCAAGAAGAAGATACTGGAAAATCAGTACATACAAACGGGGAAACACTTCTTGATTTTAATAAGTCGGGTGTGCCATTGATTGAAGCTGTAACACAACCAGACTTTAGGTCAAAAGAACAAGTAACGGTATTTGCGAAAAGATTAAGACAAATAGTTAGATATTTGGGTATTTCCAATGCTGATATGGAAAGAGGTGAGATGAGGTTTGAACTCAATATGTCTATGCGTAAAGTCGGAGAGACATCACTACCAAATTACAAAGTTGAAGTAAAAAATATCGGATCAATATCTGTACTTGAGAAGGTGATTGACTCTGAAATTGAAAGACAAGTTGAAATACTTGAAGAAGGTAGAACTCCTACACAAGAAACCAGAGGACTACTTAATATGAGTGGAGCAACGGTGTCCCAGAGAACTAAAGAAGCTGAAGCCGGGTATAGATATTTCCCTGAACCAGATATACCTTTGATAGAAATATCTGATGAAGAGATTTCAGCAATTAAATCTGAAATAGTTGAACTCCCAGAAGCTAAAAAGCAGAGATATATAAAAGAATATGGAATTGAAAAAGATGTTGCTGAGAACATTATTATTGATGTTAATAGATATGTAGAATTCGAAAATGCCATTGATGGTTTAGATACAAAGTATGTTGGTGACTTTGCTAAGTGGTATACAGTTGAATATTATGCACTAGATGAAGAATTGAAACATGAGAATTTTAAGCTTGAGTGGCTACTTGTTCTAATTGAAAAGATATCAGAAAAGAAAATAACTAGAACATCTGCCAAAGAAGTATTATTAGAATCGTATGAAAAAGGAATTCATCCTGAAGATATAATCTCTCAAAGGAATTTAGAAGTAGTGAGTGATACATCAGCATTAACCACCGCAGTAGAAAAAGTAATCGCAGAAAATCCTAAAGCTGTTCAAGATTTTAAAAGTAATCCAAATGTTGCAATGTTTCTTGTAGGCCAGGTTATGAAACAAATGGGAGGAAAAGCAGATGTTAATATTGTAAAGGAATTAGTAACTTCAAAATTGAAATAAATATGAGTAAAACAGTAACAAAAGAAGATGTAAAAAGGATTGCCAGTCTTGCAAACATTAAACTAAGTGAGAGTGAGCTTGAGAAGTTTGCACCACAAATTTCAAGTATTCTTGGATATGTAGAAAAGCTATCTAATTTAGACTTGAAGGATCAAAAGTTTAAATCTCAAACAGACTTAAAGAATGTTTTTAGATCTGATACTCCCCTTCCTTCACTACCTAACTCAGATGCGACATTAAATAGAAAGAATAGTTCAAAAGGTGGATATATTGCTGTGAAAGGAGTACTAAACAAATGAAAAAACTTTACGAATTAACAATTAGAGAGGCTTTAGAACTGCTTGAAACAAAAAAGATTACAGCCGAAGAGTTAGTATCAAGTTGTATACAAAGAATTGAAGAGATGGAGCCAACAATAAATGCCTTCATAACCATTACAAAAGAAAGTGCCTTAGAAAAGGCAAAAATTATAGACAAGAAAAGAGCAAACGGAGAGAAACTAGGAAAATTAGCAGGTATACCTTACAACTTAAAGGATATTTACAATACATATGGAATTCAAACTACTGCTGGTTCTAAAATGTTAGAAGGATACATTTCACCATATAATGCAACCGTAGTTGAAAAGTTAGATAGTGAAGATGCAATACTTATAGGCAAAACCAACTGTGATCCATTCGGTTTCGGATCTTCAACTGAAAATTCAAGTTACGGTATTACTAAAAATCCAATAGATATTACAAGAGTACCAGGTGGATCAAGTGGTGGTAGTGGGGCGTCAGTTGCATACGGTGGAGGACTATTTTCAATTGGAGGTGATACGGGTGGATCAATTAGATGTCCTGCAGCTTTTTGTGGAATAGTTGGATTGAAGCCTACTTATGGAAGAGTTTCAAGATATGGTGCTATTGCTTATGCATCATCTTACGATACAGTTGGACCAATGACAAAAGATGTATATGATAACGCATTAGTGCTGAACGTAATTGCTGGTAACGACCCTAAAGACGCAACAACATCAAAATTAGAAGTAACTGACTATCTTGCAGAAATAGGTAAACCATTGAAAGGGTTAAAAATTGGAATTGTAAAAGAGTATCAAACAGATGGAGTTGATCCAGAAGTTAAGAAATCTATTGAGAATGCCATTGAAAAATATAAAAAATTAGGATGTGAGATTGTTGAAGTTTCTCTACCATATACTGAATATGCAATAGCGGCATACTACTTAATTGGTATATCTGAAGCAAGCTCAAATCTTGCAAGAATGGATGGAATCAGATTTGGCCTATCAAAAGATGGAACTGATTGGCAAGATAGATATTTAAATAGTAGAGGTGAAGGATTTGGAGATGAAGAGAAAAGAAGAATAATACTTGGAACTTATGCACTCTCAGCAGGTTACGCGGATAAGTATTATCATAAAGCACAACAAGTTAGACAACTTCTTAAAGAAGATATTCAAAAAGCATTTGAGAAAGTTGATATACTTCTAACACCAACAATGCCTGTACTTCCGTTTAAAATTGGAGAAAATACTGATGACCCATTAAAGATGTGGTTACTTGACGCTTTCACAGTAACAATTAATCCAGTTGGTGTTCCAGCGATTTCAATTCCATCAGGAAAGAGTGTAGAAGGTCTACCTATCGGGATGCAGCTGATTGGCCCACACTTTAAAGAGGAGCTTCTATATCAATTTGCGTATCAGTTTGAAAACAGTAATTAGAATATCCTTTGCATATTAAGAATATTTTCGATAAAATAGCATGTCTATTTATGCCGAGGTGGCGAAACTGGCAGACGCACTTGCCTTAGGAGCAAGCGGAAGAAATTCTATGCAGGTTCAACTCCTGTCCTCGGCACTTATTTATTAATATAACTATATGATTAAGGAGATTGTTTCTCCCTTTCAGAAGGTGTTGCTCAATAAAAGATTATGCGTTGGATGTACACATCCTTTAGACAAAGCAAAAAGAATGGGACAGTTAAGTCCAATTAAAGACTTTGTAGAATGTAAGTGTAAAAGAAGATACGTATTAGAAAGAGAAACCAATAGTTATAGAAGAGCTTCGTTTGACGAAGAAAAACTTTTCTTTATTAATAAAAAACAGTAAAATATTCGAAAATATGCCGCTATCGTCTAGTGGTTAGGACGACAGGTTTTCATCCTGTAAACCCGAGTTCGATTCTCGGTAGCGGCAAATTAGATTAATACACTGCCTAAATGTACGAACAAGTAGAAGAGAAGAAAACCTCCATGGAGATTACTAGTAGTATACTCGCCTCAATTGGAGGATTTATTTTCTCTAGTATTGAAGCAATTATTGTTGCACTTGCAATTTCCGTTGTCCTTTACCTATTCTTTATGACTCCACATGAGGTTGTTGGTACATCAATGTTTCCTACATACCACAACGGTGAGCACCTAATTGCCAACAAAATTGTATATAGATTTTCAAAACCTCAAAGAGGAGATGTCGTCATTTTTAAATATTCCGATACTCAAGATTTCATTAAAAGAATTATTGGACTTCCTGGTGACACCGTTTCATTAAAAGACGGTAGATATTATATTAACGGCAAAGTACTTGATGAGAGTAAATATCTTGATAGTACTGTATATACAAGTGGTGGTGAATATCTAAGAGAAGGAGAAGAAGTAAATGTTCCAGAGAATATGTATTTCGTGAGTGGTGATAATAGACCACATAGCTCAGATTCAAGAGCATTTGGACCTATTGATACTAATGATATTAAAGGAAAAGTATGGTTAATATACTTCCCACTAGAGAGATTTAGAGCAGAAAAGCATGTTAATTACGATTTGTAGATAGATGGGAGTAATTTTATACATTAACCCTAAACCATCACCAAATGATAGAATCACTAAAGCAGCTGGCGAGACTAAACACGAATTAAGTGTCGTTACCTCTTTGGATACTGCAATACAAATTATTCAAGTTCATCCAGTTGATGTAGTAATTACGAAAGACTTTTCAGGAATGTGGAAAATACTAATTGACTTAGTTGGGTTAGATATCCCATTAATCTTAGTAACTGAGAATTCATCCTATGAAGAAGTTGGTTTTAAAACTTGGAGAGACACAACGTCAAAGAAAGAAATGTTTGATTATTTAAGTAGTATAAATAATTATGTCAAACCAAGCGAGCTGACTAGTCTTTAGATCCCTCTATAAAGTCTTGTCCTATGAACTTTTTCAATTGAGTTTGATAATCTATTCCTCTTATTAAATGATCCAACTGATTCCTTAAGAATTCTTGAATTATTCTTTAATAAGAAGTTATATATTTTCATAAAATTTTCTAGACTTATTTGTGTAGGACCAATATTTAACCCTATACCCAGAGTTGCTGTTTCTCCTCTAAAGACTCTTTTTACCGTTGGTGTTGAATTCTCATATACATAGGAAACAAAATCAGCAAACTTTAAATCGAGAATATTTTTACGAGTTACATGAATAAGATAACAGACAACAGATGGAGATGGTGTGAAATCAGTTTTCCTAAACTCATAAACCATTTCCATATCAAAAGTACTTCCCCAAAGAATTGATAAATATGAATTACCTTTTCTAGCCTGAGCACCTGCAAATTTAAAGAATGCTTCTCTTTGAATGACTAAATATCCACCTTGAAAGTTATTATCAAGTAGTAGTTTATTCATAATCTCTGCTGTTCTATTAAAAGGAATGTTTGAAAAAGCATAATACTTTCTATTTATTGTTGAAGTTATGAAGTCAGTTTCTTTAATAACGTTTTTAATTTCTTCTGGTAATTTGAGAAGTAGGTTTCTATCAACTTCATAACCAATAATATCTTGAGTGTACTTTAGAAGTTCCTTTGTAATTACACCCCTACCAACTCCAATATCAACCCACAATTGGTCGCTGTTTATATCGGCACCTTCAACAAGTTGCCTAACAAGTCCTTGATTATTTAAAAAGTTTTGACTGTACCTAAGATTTTCCATGTTTTGATTCTAACACATATATACTTCTTTACACATTCCGTGAAACCAATTATACTGAATATTAATGGAAGTATTCGTAATTGCAAATCAAAAAGGTGGAGTTGGAAAAACAACTACAGCTATCAACTTAGGTGCAAACCTTGCTGATTTAGGAAAGAAAGTCCTACTTATTGATTTAGATCCACAAGCAAATCTATCCTCTGGTATTGGATTTTCAAGCCAATATAACAAAGAGAGTTGGGATAATAAGAGAGAACCTCAATATAAGAGTATTTACAATGTATTGGTTGAAGAAGAACCAATATCATCGGTATTTGTAACAACCTCTGTAAAGAACTTGTTCTTAGTACCTTCTCACCTTTCTCTTGCAGGAGCTGAAATTGAAATGGTTAATATGATGTCTAGAGAGAATCTTCTTAAAAAAGCAATTAGTGAACTAAAAGAGTCATTTGACTATGTCTTAATTGATTGTCCACCATCACTTGGACTTCTAACAATTAATGCTCTAACAGCTTCAACTAAAGTAATAATTCCAATACAATGCGAATACTTTGCATTAGAAGGTTTAGGACAGCTTCTTGAGACTACAAAACTTGTTAAAAGCATTAACCCTAACCTATCTGTCGGAGGTGCAATACTAACTATGTACGATAGCCGTACTAAACTCTCTGAGAGTGTTGTAGAAGACGTAAAGGAATTCTTTGGTGATGTAGTATTCAAATCAATAATTCCAAGGAATGTAAGGCTTTCAGAGGCGCCATCGCACGGTAAATCAATACTAGACTATGATCCAAAATCAACTGGCGCTATTGCATATAGAAAATTGGCTCAAGAATTTATTAAAAGATTCTCTTAAATTAAGAATAATTAAAAATGGAAAAGAAATTAGGTAGAGGATTAGCAGCATTAATAAGTACACAAGAAATATCAAACGCATCAGGTGCTTTTGACCCCAACTTTGATATTACAAAGATATCCCCTAACCCATATCAACCTAGAATGCATATTGAGCCTAAGGACCTAATTGATCTTGCAGATTCAATAAGAGAGCATGGAATTATACAGCCATTAATTGTAACTCAAGACCCTAAATCACCTGATAGATACCTATTAATTGCAGGTGAAAGAAGATTTAGAGCATCCCAATTAGCAGGTTTAAAGCATGTTCCAGTAGTCATGAAGGATTCATCACCTCAAGAGATGTTAGAGCTTGCCTTAATTGAGAACATTCAAAGAAAAGACCTTAATGCACTTGAAGAAGCCGTAGCATTCAAACAACTACAAGAGCAATTCAGCCTTACACACGAAAAGATTGCAAAGAAAGTTGGCTTAAGTCGTGTTGCAGTTACAAATAAAATAAGACTTCTAAACCTACCTGATGTTGTTAAAGAGGCAGTACTTAATAGTAAGATGACAGAAGGTCACGCTAGAGCTCTTCTTGGCCTTACTGATCAAGCATCCCTTGTAGCAGCTGCTAACATTGTTCTAAGAAAAGAGATGAGTGTTAGAGATACTGAGCTAATGGTGAGAAAGATTAACTTCGGAAAGGAATCTACAAGAAAGAATGTAAGAAACCTAACTCAGCAAATGATTGATTTTAGTAAGTCTCTTTCAAGAAAGTTAGGATATACAGCAGAAATTAGCAAACTTCAAAGTGGTGGAAAGATAACCATCAGATATAACGATGATAAAGAGTTAGAAGAGATAGTTAAGAAGATTGTAAATTAGGTTTACAACCGATTGTATATTAGAGCCATTACTGAGTCTGGGAATACCTCAGCTTCATCTGAGAAGTAAGTAGCAATGGCGCTTGCTGAATGTAGTTGTGATTGCCTTTCAGTATTTAAATAAGCCAACATTACTGATGCAACTTCTGATTTAGAGGCATCTTTTAATTCCTCATTTCCAAAAGAAAGATGTACATAATATACGTCGATTGGCAGTTCTCTTTTTTTTAGAAAAGACTTTGGTATTACTTTAGCCTCTTCCTTAATACCATGATCAACATCTTTCTGAAATCGCAGTACAATAAAACTTTCTTCGGTTTCTCCGGTAATAAACATGCCCTCCATATATGAGGAATCTTCCAATATTAGGCAAATATTATTTACTGGATGCTCGTGGTCAGCAGAGAGTTTAAAATGTTCTCTATGTGATTCTAAACCCTCCGTAATCTCGTTTTTCATTACGGTATGACTTTCGTTCAACCCTTTTATAAATATCTTTCCCATTTTTACATTATAAAATCTTAATTGCAGTATTCTATAACAGAGTGAATTATCAAGTGTGACACTTTTTTGACAACCAATACTTTGAGATTTAGTTTGTTACTTCTTGTCGAAGTTTTTCGTATGCTATTACTGCAGCACTTGCACTGACATTTAGAGATCCAATACCCTCACGCATAGGGATTGATATTCTACCATCTGATCTTTCTAATACCCGTGTTGATATACCAACGTCCTCAGCACCAAGTACAAAGGCCACAGGGCCCTTCAAATCTTGTCTATAATACTCTTGTCCATCCATTGTTACGCAATATACCTTAATACCATTCTTCTGAAGTTTTTTAATTGCATCAAAAAGATTTAACTCAACAATTGGAATTCTTAATGCAGCACCCATTGATATTCTAATTGCTTCTGTTGTTATGAAGTTATCTCTACTTACAGGTGTGATAATTCCATTGATTCCAGCAGCATATGCTGTTCTAAGTGTAGCTCCAATGTTCTGCTCATACTTCAAATGATCTAAAAGAAGAAAGAATGGGTTTAGTCCCTGTGAGAATATCTTCTCCATTAGTTCATCAATTCCCCATTGATTTTCAGCCTTAGTCATAGCAATTAGGCTTTCTGTTGAACCACCTCTTACAATTCTATTGATACTTCTTCTACTAACTTCGATAATTTCAACTCGATTCTTTCGAGCTAAATCTAATATTTCTTTACTCTTTGGATCTTTGAAAGCGTTTTGCGCAACATAGATACGATCTATTGGTTTTCCTTCATTGAGGAGTTCTAATATTGCATTCTTACTTTCGATTTGAACAAACTTTTCTCGTGGCATTCTATTTTGTTACTACGTCAACATAGAATTTGTTTCTCTTGTGACCAGTCATCTTTCTAAATGCAACAACACCGTCTGCTACTGCGTAGATTGTATAGTCTCTACCCATTTTTACATTTGTACCTGGGTGATATACAGATCCTCTTTGTCTGATTATTATGTTGCCGGTTATTACTTCTTGTCCACCAAATTTCTTAACTCCAAGTCTCTTACCTTCCATGTTCTTGGACATTACTACTGAACCAGCTCCTTTTACATGTGACATATTGCTATTTCCTTAACTAATTACTTCTTTTTATATAATACAAAAATATTGCGCCTAATGATACTATCTGAACGGCTCCATTGCAAGTACCCAGAGCCTTTTTTATTCTGTACTTCCCACTTTTTTCCAGCAAATTCAGAAATTGGTAGTGTAACCCACCCTTTACTTGTCTTATATGAAGGTACAACGATTACTGCTCTGAAGTTAGTAAGCTTTGAGTGCTCAAGTATTTCAAAGAGATTTGAGTATAGTTTTTTAACACCGTCTGTTAATCTTTTTGCATATGGAATTGGGATTACGCTTCGTTGTGGCGGACCCATGAAAGGTTCACAAACAACGGCATCAATTTGCGTTTTTCTAATTAAATTGAGAATTTTATTATCTGGTTTTAATACATCTAATCTGAATAGGTAGTGCTTTGTATTAGTATCTTGAGCCTCTCTTGCATACCATTCAATGTTAGCTTGAGCCATTTCTATTGCTTTGTTGCTAACATCTGAGCCTAATACATGAATTCCTTGAGAAAATCCCTCTAGAACTACAGTACCTGATCCACAAAATGGATCCCAAAGTGTTTCTCCGGGTTTAAGTCCGGCAAAATTAACCATCATTTTGGCAAGTTTTGCGGGTAGAACACCCATTCTCTTATCTGTATATGGTTTATCGTATTCAACCTTAGAAAAGAACTCAACGTCTTGGACACCTAAAGCAAGTCCATAATGCTTTCCTTTATTAGTTTCAAATATCTCTAAAAGAAATCCTCTTTCAAAGAGTCTTTCCTTTTCAACTTGAATTGCATTTAATAGTCCATTATCACTAACTAAGAATTTTGCAGAAGCGCCCTTTTGTTTGATACTTTGCTTAATATTCTCACCTAATCTTTTTAGAAAATCGCTATTAACTCTTCCAAGTGTGCTATGGTAATTGATACCAAATACAACTTTCTGTTCTTCTTTGATTTGTTTGGTAAAGTCATATTCAAGATCAATTATCTCACCATATGATATATATCCACCTAGCCTTGAAAATAGCTTCTTAACATCAAATTCTTCTGTAGTTTGTACAGTTATTAAAAGTTCATCAATATACTCTAAAGTATACACTTTAATATATTGAGGTAATAACGTGGTAAGTTCTGTCTTTGAAAGATTAAAATTTCTTCCTGATAGGAAATAGTATTTCATTAGCTAATACTACTTTGTAGAAATCTTTTTGACAAGAAGTTTAGTAATTAATGCTCTGTGACCTGATTGTTTTCGGTATCTACTCTTAGCTGTATACTTTAATGAATCAACTTTTTCACCTTTTGTTTGTGAAGCAATCTCAAATTCAACTTTTACTGCTTCAAGGTATGGTTTTCCAACTTTAACAGTTTCACCATCTGAATACATTAATACTTTGTCTGAAACAAGTTTATCTCCTTTTACACCATCAAGTTTCCTTAATGAGTATGTTTTATCAGTCTCAACAAGATATTGGCTTCCACCAAGCTCTACTACTGCAAAAATGGTATTCTTTGTTTCTTCTGTGTTTTTCTTTGTCATAACGCGCTATATTAAATTATCTTTGTGAATATGTCAATTATTATTGATTAAAATTGTTACCTACTCTCACTTTGCTGATTATACCTTGTATAAGGCCTAATGAAAAGAATGTCATAATAGTTATGGTTCCACCTGCACTCATTAATGGCAATGGAATTCCTGTAGCTGGTGAAATACCTAAATTAGTTCCTAAATTGATAAATAATTCAAGTAATATTTTAATTCCAAGCGCAGCAACTATTGTCGATTCAAATGTAAGGTTTGGGTAATCAACAGGGAAGATAAATATATTCCATAAAAGGATGAAATACAGTGTAAGAAGGATAATTGTTCCAATTAAACCAAATTCTTCAGCATATGCGGCAAATATAAAGTCTGTTTGATGGAAAGGTAAAAATTGCAATTTTGATTGTGTACCATTTGCAAATCCTTTTCCAAATACTCCTCCAGATCCAATAGCAATTTTCGATTGGTTAACATTAAATGTCGTATTTGGGTCGGTTGAGGCTGGATCAATAAAAGCAATTACTCGATCTCTTTGATATTGTCCTAACGCATTATTCCAAAGTATCGAACCTGTAGTTCCAAATAATAGTGACCCCAGCAGGACAATAACCACAGGCACTCTCCAGTAGTCTCTCGCAAAATACATAAATATAGCGATAATAATTCCTAACAATGTTAATAATAAGTAGATGGGTTGGCCAAAAGCAGTTAGAGCAAACATTCCTGAAAAAACAAATATCACTGTGAGTATAAGTAAGATATTTCTAATTGGGTCAGGGGTATTTAGAAATGCCGTAATAAACCACAATCCTGATATTAATAATGCCATACTTCCGTGGGGTTGTATGTAAACAAGTAATACAATCGGGAAAACAGCTAAAAAGCTAATTATTAGATTTCTCCACTCATTTTTACCCCTATTTATTTGATAAATATATGAGGTCATAATAATTACTGTTATCTTTGCTATTTCTGAAGGCTGTAGCTGCACTCCAAGAAGTGAAATCCATCTTTTTGCTCCGTTTACCTCTTGTCCAAATATAGTGGTTAATATCAAAAGAAGTATGGTGGCAATATAAATACCATACATAATCGGTTTATACTTAATCAATGTATAGTCAAACTTTGTAATATAAATAGATATGATTATCCCTAGGATTAGAAATATAAGTTGTTTAACAAATATATTATCAAAGCTTAAAAGAAACTCAGCAGTAAGTTCTGTTGATAGCAGTGTAACTACACCTATTACACCAATTATTAATGAGGTTATGAATATTGGAAGAACTAATCTTCGCATTACTTTTTCTTTGAGTCCAAATATCTTTTTATTAGTTCAATGACCATTATTGATGAATCATCTAGTTTACCTAGTACTGGTACTATATCTGGAAGAAGGTCAACTGGTATTATTAGATACACTATAGCAACAACAAGTAGCCAGTTGTCTTTAAAGAATCTCTTAATGCTTTCCATTATCTTTTTCTTCTCATAAAGGCAGGTACGTCCTCTAAATCATCATTTGAGGTTGATGAAAAAGGTGTTACGTCTTGCTTACTGTCATCATTATGGTCGTCTAAATCAAGTCTAATTGTCTTACTATTAGCGTCATTGTCTACCATATCAAAATCATCATCGAGTACTACATTATCATCATTTGATTGCTTTTTTGGAGCTGAGACTGAAAAAGTACTTGCTTGTGACTGTAATGGATTACTTGCAAATGTTTTCTTACTAAATACTTGTCTACTCTCATCAAATCCTGTTGCAACAACTGTAATTACTAATTCATCACCAACAGTTTCATCAGCGGTAACACCAAAGATAATGTTTGCACTTGGATCAACAGCTTCTTGAATGAGTTTTGCCGCAATATCAACGTCTTGCATTGGTAAATCAATACCACCTGTAATGTTATACAAAACGCCTGTAGCTCCTTCAATTGAAAGCTCTAATAATGGGTTTGATGTAGCCATTCTAGCAGCTTCTTCAGCTCGGTTTTCACCTGAAGCTTTACCTATACCCATGAGTGCAGTACCAGAGTTAAGCATGATTGATTTTACGTCAGCAAAGTCAACATTGATGAAACCAGTTTTAGCAACCAGGTTAGAAATACCTCTTACACCTTCTGAGAGAATACTGTCTACTCTCTTCATTGCTTCAAGGAAACTAATTCTTTCAGTTACAATATCAAGTAGTCTTTGGTTTGGTACTACGATTAATGTATCAACCTTATCTTTTAATTCAGTGATT
>CAZIIC010000003.1:0-19850 GCA_964539195.1 uncultured Candidatus Saccharibacteria bacterium | reverse complement strand
CGGCGGCGGCTGCCGCGCCCGACGATGAAAAAGCGCTGCGCGCGTTGCGCCGCGCACTGCATCCCGCTCTGAACAAAACCGGGCGACCCTCTTCAGCGACTTCTGCTCTATGTCTTCCTTCAAATGCGAATGGTTTAGTAACAACAGCAATAGTTAATGCTCCTAAGTTTCTAGCTACACCTGCGACAACAGGAGCAGCACCAGTACCTGTTCCACCACCCATACCTGCGGTTATAAATACCATATCTGCACCAGCAAGTAGTTCGTGAATTTGGTCTAAACTCTCTTCAGCTGCTTTTGCGCCGAAGTGATGATCACCACCAACTCCAAGTCCTCTTGTCATTTCTTCACCTAATTGGAGAGTTACAGGTGCTTGTGAGTTCTTTAGGGCTTGTTGGTCCGTATTAAAGGCCATAAACTCAACACCTTGAATATTATAGTCGGTAATCATAGTATTGATGGTATTACCACCTGCACCACCTACACCAACTACTTTTATTTTAGCTACTGGATTTACATTTGTTGAAACAAGCATTCTCTTACACTATTAATTTATCTTATGGCAGTAGTGACTTAACCCAGCTAGTAACCTTAGAAACAATACCTCCTAAGTTTCCTACGCTATTTCCCTTATTTGTAGCAGCAGCATCGCTTTCATCATCCATTGCATACTTAACCAACCCTTGAGCGGCAGCATATGATGGATCTGAAATTTCTTCTGTCATTCCTGTTAATCCTGATGGATTTCCAATTCTACATGGTACTCCAAATACTTGTTGTCCAATTTTTGTTACTTCTTTAAGTAGTGCAGTTCCTCCTGTTACAACTACACCTGCAGGCATACTAATGTTATAACCTGATTTTGAAACTGATTCTTTAACCATTTCAAAGATCTCTTCAAGTCTTGCTTCAACTATTTGTTTTGCAAATGATTTTGAGATTGAACTCTGGCTCTTAAGACCGATTCCACTTACATCAACCAAATCATCTACCTTCTTCTCTTTTTTAGCAGTGTCTTGTGTCTTTCTTAATAATGCAGGTGTCTTATCTTCTTCGTCGTGTACTGGTAATCTGTCGTTTAATAAGTTTTCAAGATTTAACTTGACCTTTTCAGCCTCCTCAAGTGTAACTTGAAGTCCAATAGCTAAATCACTTGTAATATGCCAACCTCCGAGTGCAACACAACCACTGTATGAGATAGAACCCTCTTCAAATATTGTAATACTTGTAGTACCAGATCCTATATCAAGAAGAGCTACACCTAATTCTTTTTCTGTTTCAGTAAGAACTGCAAGTGAAGCTGCCCATCCTGTAAATACGACATCATATACATTAAATCCACACTGTTCAACACATTTTTTAATATTTCTCCAATATGAATTAGGAGCAGTAATAATATGAGTTTCAACTTCTAATCTACTTCCTGTCATACCAATTGGATACTTAATACCACCTTGGTTATCAACAACAAATTCTCTAGGAATGATGTGAATTGGATTAAGTGTATCAGGTAATGATAATGTTCTTGCGTTTTCAATAGCTCTATAGGTATCATCTATTGTAATTTCACTTCCAGAAACAGCAACAACACCCTTATTGTTTAAGCTTGCTATCTGCTCTCCATTGATAGTTACATATACATCAGAAACCGTTACTCCTGCCATTCTTTCGGCAGCAGTCACACTTTCTGAAATACTGTTTGTTGCCTCATCAATATTTACTACTACACCTTTCTTAATTCCTTTGCTTGGTTGAGAACAAACACCAATTACTGTTGGCTGCTCAGACTCATCAACTGCGGAAATTACGGTAGTAACCTTACTTGAACCTACATCAATTGCTGTTATTATTTTGCGTGCCATATCTGTTTATGTACAGAGTTATATTTAATAGTGCTATTTCGTTTGCACAGTAAAATATATTAGAAATCGGTGGGTTTAGCAAGGACTTGACTAAATATTTTTGCTATGTTTGTTATTATTTAATTGTTAATACAGGTCTATTGAACCTTATATCAATAGATTTGAACTTATAGCTTTTCTTCTCTAGCTCATTTACTACTGCAATTAGTCTTGCTAGTTGAGGCTCTATTTCTTGATTGAATGAAATCACATATTGTTTTTGGTTAGTAGAAACAAACTTTGAAATATTATCTTTAATTTCTATTCTAGTAACTGGAATTTCTAAATCACTTAATATTTTAAGAGTTTTAGTTATTAAAAACAGTTGATTATAGTTTGAAGTACTTCCGACATTAAATTCAACTTTTGGCGTATCCGAGGATACAAGAATTGTTTTATATTCTTTAACTTGATCTGTGCATTCCTGCTCTTCAATTTTTAATACAAATCCATAACTATCCATTAAGATACATTTCTTCTTTTCTATCTCAAGGGAAATAATAGGTGTTTTTTCATATATAAGTATAGATACTTTGTTTGGTAGGTCTTTAAAGATAAATACTGAATCAATAAACGGTGAGGACTTTTTAATGTCTTCTTCTAGTTTAATTAGATCTAAATCTAGGTATTTTGTAGATGAAAGATAATTAATACTTTTAGAAATTTCTTCATTGCTTACATTTACCAATTTATCATTACCTACTGACGAGATTTGAATATTAGAAAAGTTAAATATAGTTGTTGATGAATATATAACCCACACAATTATGGCTATAACTACAATTAATAAATACTTCGAAATTCTTTTAATGAGATTCTGTAATCTTTTCATTTGTAGATACTACCATAACCATATTAGTATAAAAATAATTATTACAAATATTACAAAAGTAGCAATTCCTAGCTTAAGAAGTGTACTAGAAATACCATTATTTTGACCTACATTATTACGTTTCTTACTAACTGAATTATCGCCTTTAACAACTCCTTGCTCTTTTACTTCGTTTTCTTTTTTAACAGTTACACCTCTAACATTAATGGCATTAAAGCTTTGATTGATGTTATTCATACTTACACTTTTTGGAATCGCTTTATCCCCTTTAATTAAAGTTGATTTTGCAACTACATATTCAAACTCATGAGTATATTCACTATTACCAATACTAATATGTACAGTAGTTCTAAACTCACCGAACATTTCTGAAATAATGTTTAATGGAATTGAATATGCTTTAGTTTGTCCAAAGTATAAATCTTTAACAACAAGACTAGATTGAGACAATGAAAGTTCATTTGAATCCAATGTAAATGTTAAGGGCAAATCATATTGATGATTTCCTTTGTTAGTTATATTAAAGTTTAAATTACTGTTTTTTCCATTTTCAAATCGGATTGGATTTGTATTAAAAGTTATCTCTTGATCAGTATTTAATATAATTTCTTTAGCTTCTGTTTCTAACCAATATGGGACTCTAACAATTGTCATATTACTTTCCGTTGAACCAATGGCATTAAATTGACCTAAACTTGTGTCAAGAATCATAGAAGTAGCCTCAATGCCATTGTCCAATTCGTTTATTTTCTGAGTACTAATAGATTCATACTGATAGTTATTATCCTTTACTTCTAAACTCTGAACACTAATTGTATTTGATATCGGATGAATTAAAGTATCAGAATAATTAAGTTCAATGGAAGAATTTGGATTTATACATAAGTTTCTTTCAAGGACTTTTCCCGAAGGAAGTTGTTGAGACAATTCAATATTACACACTTGAGACTCAGAGCTATTCTCTAAAATTAAATTAAAGTCTAAATCCAAACCCGCATCTGTTAATCTTTCTGAAATAGAATAGCTTTGAATTTGAATTGGCTGTACTACATCAAAACTATATATTTTAAACGCGTCGATACTCTCACCAGGATCAATTCTTTGAGTAACAGTATTAATTGCATACTTTCTACCTAAATATATTCCATCACTGTACATTCCTAGTCTTGTTAAATCACCATTAATTATATTTGTTCTTGATATAAAAAGTCTGTAACTATATATCTGTATTGGTATTAGACTGTCGTTTTTCGTAAAAGTATAAATATCTACTTTTGAGCCTGGAACGACATATATTCGATCTCCTAAACCTTTCTTTCGTATATAAACTCCATTAACTTTTTGAATTAGGTCAGTGATATTAAGTGAAGGTATATCAGTTTGATTATTTATTATTTCGGAATCATACTTTACGTTTACATTTTCATGTTTTGCACTCAAGGCTGTAACTGTAACTACATCATTTAAGGCAAATACTTTTAAACTCATTAGTGACAGTATTATTATTGTCCAAACTATTTTCATACTTAAATTTAACCATTGGAGTGGTTAAATAATCTTTAAATATGAACGAAGGAATTATGTGGTAATAACGGAAGTAAAGACTTTATAAAGTTGAATCAACTTTTTGTAAATCCTTCCAGGATACAAGTTTTATGTCTTTCTCTTGAAGATATTCTTTAAACTCATTTGAGAGTAAACTGTCTAACTCTACTTCTCTCGCACTCCAATATGAACTACCCTCTTCTACCTCTTTATCAACTCTACCCGCATGACACATTAACTCGTTTAAACCCTCTACCATTGAGGAATCTAAAACATTAATCAGACTTCTTGTTGAAACTTTTTCTAAATCAATTGTTTTGTAATCAATCTTATCCATAGCAAAGAAATCACCTATATAATGAGCATATCCCATCCTTCGACCTGGAATATTATTTCTTTTAATATATTCAGTGATATGTTTGTCTAAAATAGGATAATTTTCTAATCCATGCAGCTTATGAAAATCAATATGATCAGGTTGTCTTCCTAAAATATTTGTAAATATTTCTAATTGAGTATCAAAATCCTTTACCATTTTTTCTTCATTCTCGAATCGCTTTTCATAGTGTAGACCAATTGATACATTTGAAAACTCAAGTAATTTCTTGGCCTCTTGGGCATATTTTCCAAAAACTAGTAATGAAGTGCTAGTAATTATATTTGCTTGAATCCCTTCAATAATACCTGCATTTACTTTACTAAACTTTCCAAAATCATCAGCATTTATTATTAACTTTTTCATAATGATTAATTATAAAGATTGGAAGTCAAAATTAGTACAAAACAGTTTATGAAAATACATGTCACGATAACTTTATTCTAAATTGGAGCGGGAGACGGGGGTCGAACCCGCGACCTACACATTGGCAATGTGTCGTTCTAGCCAACTGAACTACTCCCGCGTAGTGGTGCCGAGACCCAGGATTGAACTGGGGACCCTTTGTTCTTCAGACAAATGCTCTACCAGCTGAGCTATCTCGGCATTGCCTTATAATATCAGAAAGGTGTTCTTCGTACAACCTTTTCAATCTCATTTAAGAACTTTTCTTTACTAAATCCTTCAACAGAATTCCTTATATTTTTTCGTTTAAATTCCATCGATTTGAGTTTAGTAATACCTTCATATATTTGATCTATATCTTGGCTATCTATTAACACTCCGTTTGAATTGTTTATAATCTCTGCAGTACCTGAGTGCTTTAACGCTAGCACTGGAGTGCCCATTGATAGTGCTTCAAGAGCTACAATTCCAAAATCTTCAACACTTGGAAAGAGAAAAGCTTGGGCTTCTGAAAATAGTTGGTACTTTTCTTCATCTGTAACCCAACCGAGTATTTTGATATTTTTAAAACCCTTAGCTAGTTTTCTAACTGCCTTTAATTGAGAACCTGATCCAGATACTATAAGTGGAAACTGATACATAGTTGCACTTCTAACCACCTCTAATACGCCTTTGTTTGGTTCAAGAGCTCCATGATATAGATAGTATTCCTTACGATCTAAATTATTTGGAATCTCAACTTTTTCCGAGAATGGATATATCACTTGGTCAACATTCATACCATAGTACTTTTCAATTCTGTTTTTTATAAATTGAGAGTTAGCAATCATATAATCAATTTGATTATTTCTACTAACATCCCATATTCGCAGATAGTGAAGACATAGATCAATTAGGAATCTTAAGAATTTTGGGTATTTCTTAAAATATAGTTCTTTTAAATCCCATGCATATCTCATCGGACTATTTATATATGAAACGTGATATGTACCTTCAGGTATCACAACGCCTTTGGCTACGCTTGATGAAAGGGAAATCACAGTATCATATGATTTAAGATCAAACTGTTCAATTGCAAGTGGCCAAAGAGGATATGTATATCTGTAATATTTAGATACAAAAGGGAGTTTATTTAAAAAAGAAAAGGTAATTTTTTGTCCGTTATATGATGATAATAATGAAAGTGTTTTTTTTGATCCCAAAAGTACAAAGACATCTGCTCCTGGAAATCTTTCAAGAAGTGCATTCAGAAGTTTTTCGTTACCACGAACTACATAGAGGAATTCTGTGACAATAGCAACTCTATTACTTTTTTCCTGAGTTGCCATAATCTACGATTGTTCTCAATTTACTCTTTGTTTTATAGTCTACCCATCTTGAATATCCAAATCCTAGTAATACAAGAATTAGCCCTCCTGTTACAAGACCTGCACTTATACCAAGTCCTGTTACAGGTGTAGTAGGTGTCGTTGGAGTTGTTGGAGTACCAGTTGTTCCTCGAGTTGCAACAAACTTTGGATTAGAAGGTTTTGCTTTTAGAAGGTTGGTTGGAGGACTACCATCTTTCATAATTACACTCTTTAATGGTTCGTCTTCACCAGAATATTCCCACTCTAAATTGATAGTACCTGATTTAACAGCTCTAAATGTAACTCTGGCAAATACATCTGCGTCTCCACTTGTTTTATATGGTTGCCCTACTCCAGACTGGCAAAACCCAGTTACCATAACTAGTCCGTTATCGTTATCAATGCTTTGTTGTTCATCAGGATATTGGCAAAAGAGTGATTGGTTTCTATTTGCTTTAGTTACTTGGATAAGTGAGGGATCAAACTTTAATACAGCTCTTGCTAGTGCAACATTATTACCTTTGGAATCAATTAGTATATCAACAGTGAAATTTTTACCCACTAATACATTTCCTGACCCAGGTCTAATTGAAAATTGAGGGTTAGCAGCATATGTTTGAGAAGGGGAAAGTACTGCTAGAAGTATTAATATTGTAATTAGTAGTTTCTTCATATTTGAAGATATTAACATAAATATTGGATTAAAGTTAACAGGCTATTTGATAACTTTTGATATAAAGGAGTTAAGTTGATCAATTCTCTTGCTCCAAGAATTTAATTTAGCAAGTTTTAATCTTTCTGAAACCGCTTTTTGATACTCAGTATTATTCTTTTGTTTTAATGTAATCCAATATTGTATAAGTTCAAGAAACCCATATGAGTTATTTGCAACACCACCAAGTCTTGCTATTTTTGTGAACTGATTCATATTACCAACTCCAGTTACAATAGTTGGCAGACCTGCCGATAGGTATTCAAAATATTTCATTGGAAATCCACCTTCTCCAGCCGCATTTTTTCTTCTGGGAATAATGGCTACATCAAAATAATGTAGGTATTTATACAGTGACTCATACTCTTTACTACCTAAAAAGAAGACATTAGGTAGAGTTTTAAGTATTAATATATTTGTTAAAAGTTCACCTTCCCCTATTCCACCGATAATTACAAATGAATATTCTTTTCCTTTCATTGCAATTTCAGTTAGAAGGTTTACGTCTTCCTTATATGATGCTAAATTCCCAACAAACCCAACAATTGGTTTGTTTTGGTTAAGCACTCTTATTAAGTCTTTAGGTGGCTCTATATCGTCATTTAATGCTTTATTGAACTGTTCAAAATTTCCAACATTATTTAAAAATATTACGTCAGCGTTGGTATATTCTTTAAAATACTCAACTCTACCTTTTGAAACAGTAAATACTAAATCACTGACTCGCAACATCTTCCTTTCATTTGCAATTACATAACTTTTATTTACAAAAGGAATTGCACTGTAGTCATCAACGTTATGGTAAATTACAGCACTATTTTCAATTTGTTTTGTTACTGCCCAAAAGTTTGGTACAAAACTCCATATTATTGGTTTAGGTTTAAGATATCTATTAGAATACTTTTTTATGAAATACGTTATGAATCTCTGGTTGAGTGTATTTACGAATGGAATATTGTCAAAAGGTATTCTGATTAATGAGACGATGAAAATATTATCTTTTTCAATCTTTGGTCCTTTAATTAACATTCTTACAAAATCAAAAAGTCTTGTAATAACTTTCTTTATATCTGAATTTCCATACAAAGGGATACCTTTAATTCCAAGGCTTTCGATAAAGAGAACTTTATTTCCTAAATTTGCAAATTCTGAAGCAATGAAGTGTACGTTTAGTTTCGAATTATTAATCGAATTATAGTTTGCAGAAGAGATAAGGATAATATCTCTGTCCTTTAATATTGACTTCATTAATATGGAGTAAAAGTAATTCCGGCGATTATATAATTATACTAAAGAATACTCAAATCTAAGTTTTTAACTAGGTGGAATACGCTACTAGAGCCACCTAATATTGTATTTGTTGATTGCCAAGATGAGAATGTACTACCTTTATTATCACTATATCTTGTATATAGCTTATTATTTGTCCCTCTAGCTGTTACATACACCCTATCAATATCTTTGTCATAGCTTAGAGAAATATTCCCATTTATCATTATACTGCCTGAA
Source organism: uncultured Candidatus Saccharibacteria bacterium (assembly GCA_964539195.1). Taxonomy (GTDB): domain Bacteria; phylum Patescibacteriota; class Dojkabacteria; order SC72; family SC72; genus JAJTYH01. The sequence continues at coordinate 11,221 of CAZIIC010000003.1, read as the reverse complement.
CTTCTCCAACTTCCCCAAGTACTTCCAGCGTTTGTACTTCTTCGATAATACAGATAGCCGTTACTTGCATGCACCATTTGATTTACAACAGAATCTGAAACAGATGTAGATGCGTTTGATTTTGCAATTAGAGAAGATGGTAGAGTAATGCCTGCACTCTGCGTACTCCAAGTTGTACCATTATCTGTTGATCTTCTCGTATATATTTTCCCATCTTTAGCTTTATATGTTTGAAGAATTATATTTCCTGATTCAATTTCAGAGAGTGAAATACTTGTGGTTGTTAATCCTGAGCTTCCATAAGTTCGATTTCTTCCTGACCAAGTACTACCACCATCGGATGAGTATCTCGTTATAATAACGTCGCCTGAGCCCCTTACACTTCTAATTATCCTTCCGTCTACAAAGATAAGGGTTGGGTCTGAAAGCGCGTAATCAAATGATCTACTCCAAGGATTCCAAGTTGTTGCACTATCCGAACTTGTTCTAGTATATAAGTAACTATCTGAAGATCTGACTATTTGTAATAATTTTGAGTTAGTAGAATCATAGATCATCCCTACATTTCCTAAAACAGGAACAGTTGAAATATTAGTTGGGCCCCAATTAACTCCATCTGTAGTTTTTCGAGTGTAATGTTTTCCATTTGTTGATTCCCAAGTTGCTATAATCTCAGTACCGATTTTTACGGCATTAAAACTACCATACGTATATCCCATCAATATCCAACTACTCCATTGTGAGTCATCTTCTTGTATATAGCCTAAATTATTCGCATGTCTAAAATATATTCCATTATTTGTACCCTTCATCATCTGAACTGTCTTTCCCATTCCTAAATCAACAACAAATAGCTTTGAGTATCCAGAACTTTTTACATTTCCTGAGGTTATCCAATTACTCCATCTTGCTCCATATGTGTCAGAGTATCTAGTTTGAAGATATCCACTACTTGCAACTACAGATTGGTATATTCTTTTTGATTTGTCGATTAATTTGCCTCTGTAATCCATTGCTCTAACAGCATTATATGCATTAAGTACACCATGGCCTGTTGAGGTTGAGTATGTGGCACTTCCTTCTGGGTATGCACTCATTGAAAGGATGTACTTAATATCATCTACGGTAAGGTTTGGATACATGGTTTTAACAAGTGCTGAGACACCAACAGCTTGCGGAGCAGCAAAGGATGTACCTGAAGAGGTTATATTTGAGAAAGTTGAAAATATCGAAGGAGAAGCGGTAGGGTCACCATTCATACATTTGTAACTTGTGTTCCAAGTACATGACTTTGTAATTGATTGATTAGTATTTGTATTCCACATACCTTGTGAAATTATTCCACTATCAACTGGTGCTGAAATATCAACAGTACTACCATAACTTGAATATGATGCTCTTCCTCCAGTTTTATTTGATGCTCCAACAGACATAACAGTACTGTATCCTGCTGGATAGTTAATTGTTGTTGAGTTTCCGTTTCCTGATGCTGCAATTACAAGTACACCATCTTCGTAAGCTTCATCTATTGCAATCTTTTCATAGTAGTCAACAGTATCGCCTGCAAAACTAAGATTGATAATATCTGCCCCAGAGCTAACAGCGTAGTTAATTGCAGCAACTATCTGATCACCATATGCTGAATCATAAACCCATTCACTTCTGTAATCATTATATGTTTCGCCGAATATTTTTATTGGCATAATCTCAATATTTGGAGCAATTCCAACGCCTGCTGTACTATTTCCAACTTTAGCTGAAATTATATTTGCAATAAAAGTTCCGTGACCATATGTATCATTTGGATGGCCCATATCACTCTCATAACAACCTACATAGAAATTATTAATCAGTCCTGAGGTTTGACAAAGGCTGTCATTTGAAAATGTAGAAACACACTTAACTCCACTACTTTGGTATGGATTATTACCACAAACAGGTGAAGCTACCATTTCATCATATGTTACTCGTGACCAGTATTTGCCCCAATCAACAACATTTAATCCGTTTCTATCATCTATGTAATCTGAGTATTCACCTGCATCACAATTACCGTTATCATTTTTATCAATACAAAATGACAATTGAGCATTCGCATCTTCATCAATCTGATTGTTGGCTGTCTCATTAGAGTTAACAAATATTGAATCTGTTAAATCTGAGGATTTTGAAAATACCCAAGGATCAGGTGTAGTCATTTCACTAAATTGGTCATACTTACTATAGTTTTCATACGCTACGCCAGTATCAATTATGGCAACTTTAATTTCAGAATTCCCTCCATAACTCTTACCTTGACCATCTAAATATTCCCAAGCTCTGTACAAATCTATTCCTTTGTTTGCTCCTGATGGTTGTGAAAGATACCATTGCTTTGTTGAGTCATACGATAAGTCATTAGGGTAAAGTGGATCATTGATCGTAGGCATAGCTACAACGTTTCTAATCTGTGACGGAACTACGGCAACAACGTTACCGTTACTTTCAAGGGTTTGTAAAAAGCTATTTCTCTCCGATTTTGACATGTATGAAATATCAAGAGGCAGAGCTTTAACCTTCCCATACTCATTACTATCTTCATTACTTATAACGCCACCTGTTGATAATATCTTTTGTTTTGTTTTAGATTCATTCTTCTTGCTAATAAATGCAACATACCTACCTTTATTATCGCTATTTATATCAATTGTCTCTGTTATCGATACCTTCTTTCCATCTTTAATATCTTGAACAATCTCACTATCAATTTCTGATACGCTTGAACTTGATGAAAATACTGTTGTAGGTAGTACAGTATTAAACAGTAATATTATTAGTACAAATATATTAATGACTCTTTTCATTTTTTAGTTTATTAATTTATACCCCGAGTTGCATTTACAATCTCAAATCTAACATCTACAACTTCTTTGTACATCTTTATTCTTTTAATAACGTTACCAGATATTTCTGATTCTGGTAATACTAAATAAATACTGTTTGTAACTTCAGATACTACTGTAAGGTTGTTTGCATTTAAAATTGAAGTAATCCTAGCACTTGGGACACCATATCCGAAGTTAATATAAAAGGGCACGATTTGAAACTTTTCTCTGATTACATCGTATAGTTCCTTTGCATTATTATCGTATCCTAAAGCCCAAATACCTATTCCTCCTAGATTACTACTTCTCACAAAATCATACTTTGCGCCTAAGCTTCTTGCGTCATCATAGTATCCTTGCCTATATTTTCCACCTACAGAATATGAATACCATCTAGCTTTTTCAGTATTATTCCACTTTATGGTATTTGCGTTGTGATATTGATCAAACTTTGAATCTACAATACTGGCATATGTTTCAATTGTTCCATCACAATTAGGATAATCGACTCTGGCATTGTATGTGTCCCTATCTGCTGACTTAACTTGAAAATCAATTCCATAATATGGAACACCCATTATTATCTTCTTGCTTCCTGCTTTTTGAGCACCTGCAATCAAGTGGCTTGAGATATTAAAACCATCGTTTCCGTATAAAGGGGACATTGGTGTTACGATCTTTCCTGATGAACAACTTGTTGTAATGTAGTCATATGTCATCATTACAATATAATTGATAGTCGTATCGCCAAGCGCCTCCATATCATAAAGGTTGTAGTACACTCCTGAGCCACCAAATACATCTGTACTCACTTGTGCTTTAGGGAATTGGCTATGTACAGCATCTGCTAACTTCTGATGCCAGCTAACAAATGCCTGACGTAGTTCGTTTGTAACTGTATCATTTGAATTTTTAACTACATATTCAAAATCAATATTTACTCCATCTAGGCTATTATCTCTAATTACCTTAACTATATTGTTTATTAATCTATCACCTGCACCCTCTACATTATTTACAGTTCTTCTAATACTGTATGGATCAAAATTCTTAACTACAATGACTACTTTTGTACCTTTGCTATGTGCAAGAGCAACCATATTATCAAACGAGGAAGAGAAGAATCCTGTATATCCTGAGTCATTAACCCATCTACCTGTACTTTCTGAAGTTAGACCAAAGTATGCGATTGTTGAGAGTTTTGAATAATCAATTGAACTATATTTGGATAGTTGCCAGTAAGGTAAGAAGCCCAATACTTCCTTATCGTTATACGGATTTTTATGATATGAGTATTCTGAAGGAGTAGTCTCACTTAATGATTTATTTTCATTATTTTCTGTAAATACATAATCTTTATACTTTTGATCATCATATTTATGTATAGAGAATTCATCCTCATACTTTACAGTTTTCTCCAAACCTAAAACTTGTGCAAATGTTTGAAGTTTATATTTAGTATCACTATTCATTTCTACAACATTATTTACTTGTGGAACTACACTTTCTATTGTTTCGAAACTCATTCCAAGTGGAGAAGCGAAGGTAATAAATATGTACAAAATGAAAATGACAGGATATATTGTTTTAGATATCGTTCTTAACATACATATAGAATAGCAAATATGATAGACAGTATACAGATAGTAGTTTTGGCCATAGTTCAAGGAATAACCGAACTTTTACCAATATCAAGTACAGGACACGTATTACTCGCATCAAAATTTCTTTTTAATGGTCAACCAGACATCCTTTTATTAACGGTTCTTCAATTTGGAACGACCGTTGCAATTCTAATTTCCTTTAGAAACTTTCTATTTAAAGATACGTTTAAAAAAGATAAAGTTAGTTTATATTTAAAAGTTGCCGTAGCCTCACTTCCTGCTGTTATATTTGCATTGCTTTTTGAAAAACAAATTGAATCTGCATTGTATAAACCATCGGTAATAGCTATATCTCTACTTGTTTGGGGAATAGCGATGATAGTTATCGAAAGATTTCATAAGAAAGTTACTACAAAAAGTTTAACTGAAGTTACGTACTTCCAAGCTATTTCAGTAGGAATTGCACAAGCATTTGCAATAATTCCTGGAACATCTAGATCAGGTAGCACAACAGTAGTTGGAATTCTAACGGGTATTGAGAAGTTTACATCTATTCAATTTAGTTTTCTGTTAGGACTTCCATTGCTTCTAGGCTCGTTTTTATATGAACTCTACAAGTTTAGGAATCAACTAGATGTAATGTTTTCACCTGAATATGTATTAGGGATGGTAATATCTGGAGTAGTTGGGTTTGTAGCAATAATTGTTTTAAGCAAATTCTCTAAATCTAACTTCCTTCAAGTATTTGGAGTATATAGAATTATACTTAGTATTGTTATATTCCTAACTCTGGTATTTTAGAGTACTTCAAGAAGATTAACACCAGTCATATCGTTTCCTGGTTTAACACCTAATACACCTAAAACAGTTGGAGCAACATCAGCAAGTATTCCTGTAGGAGTTGCTTTCTTACCTGTACCAATCTTAATTGAATCGTTATAACTTTCATTAAACTGTCTAACATCTGATACAAGTATAAACGGAACAGGGTTGTTAGTATGTGCTGTATCTGGTTTTTTAGTAATTCTATCTATCATAGTCTCACAATTTCCGTGGTCCGCTATAATTATAGCCACCCCACCCTTTTCGACTGTTTTCTTTGCAATGTCTCTCGCACACTCATCGGCAACCTCAACCGCTCTAATTCCTGCTTCTAAATTACCTGTATGTCCAACCATATCTGGGTTTGCAAAGTTAATTAGTACAAAGGAATATGGTTTTTCATTGAGATGATCAAGGCGGTATAGGACTTCATCACGAATGATAAAGGAGCTCATTTGAGGAATTTGTGAATAATCAAATACTTTAGGAGATGGAATATTAAAGAAATCTTCGCCAGGATGTGGTTTTTCAATACCACCATTAAAGAAGTATGTGACATGCATGAACTTTTCAGTCTCAGATACATGAAGTTGACGAAGTCCTGCATCAGAAATTACAGATGAAAGCGTCTCGTATACTTTTTTTGGTGGGAATATAACCTGAGTTGGTAAGTCTTCAGCATAACCAGTCATAGTGACAAAATATAGATTCTTTGGATAGTTATTTCTTTTAAACCCTGCAAAATCTTCTATAACAAAGGCTTTGGTTATCTGTCTTGCTCTATCTTCACGGAAATTGAAAAAGACAACAACATCATTATCCTTAATTGGCCCAACTGGATTACTTTGATCATCCACCATAGTTGTTGGTAGTACAAATTGATCGGTTTCATTGTTTTTATACACATCTTGGATGAAGGTGAAAACATCTTTTGCGGTTCTCTCACCAATTCCGACCATTGCTTCGTAAGCTTTTACTGTTCTCTCCCATCTATTATCTCTATCCATTCCATACAACCTACCCATAATTGATGATATCTTTCCAATACCCAACTCTTTAGTTTTTTGAACTAATTTTGATAGGAAGAAGTACCCATCGTTTGCAGGTGTATCTCTACCATCTAACATTAAATGCATATATGGATTAACCTTATACTTCTTCGCAACATCAAGTAGTGCAAAGAGGTGGTCAATATGTCCATGAACTCCAGCTGTGGTGAGTATTCCCATAAAATGAATATTGGATTTTCGTTCTACAGCTGTTTCAAATGCTTTTCTAACGCCTTCGATATTTTCAAAATCACCATTTGCGATTGAGTCGTTGATTCTTGGAAGTGACTGATATACCACTTGTCCTGAACCAATATTTAAGTGCCCTACTTCACTATTTCCAGGCTCATCCACTGGAAGACCTACATGAGTACCAGAGGCATAAATTAATGTTGAAAGTCCGTATGTCCACGCTTTATCTAAAAATGGAGTTTTTGCTTGAAGAACAGCATTACCTAACTTATCAGGATGTACTCCCATCCCATCCAAGATCATTAGGGTTACCAATTTTGATCGAAGATCTGGTTTAGTCTTGGGTAAACCCTCTTGCTTATTTGCTTTTTCAAAAAAGAAATCTAATATAGACAAGGCAGTGTTTTTACAATTCAAAATATATAAGTATAATACCAGAATATGGAGAGTATAACGAAATCAAATTTAGAACAATTAAAAAAAGATATTGCTGACACAATTGTTAGCTTAAAGCTTGATGAGAAAAAAGAGAAATTAGGTGTTCTTGAAAACGAATCTTTAAAAGAAGATTTCTGGAAGGATCAGAATAATGCAAAGAGTGTTCTTAGTGAAATTGAATCTATCAAAAAAGAAACAGCACAAGCTAAAGAGCTCTCTGATGATATAGAAGCTTTAATTGAACTATATTCTCAAGTAGATGAAGAATCAGTCGAACAGCTAAGACCAGATATCGAAAATCTTGTAAAAAAGTTTGATAGTTTTCAGATTATTAAATTTCTTTCAGGAAAATATGACAAAGCAGGAGCAATACTAACTGTTCATGCAGGACAAGGTGGAACTGAAGCAAATGATTGGGCTTCAATGCTTTTTAGAATGTATACACGATATGCAGAAAGAAACGGATGGAAAACAGACTTAATTAACCTAGTCCCTGGAACAGAGACCGGAATAAGTAGCGCGACAATTGAAATTTCAGGAGAGTATGCTTTTGGTAAGCTTAAACGTGAAGGTGGAACACATAGACTTGTTAGGCTTTCTCCATTTAATGCACAGAATTTAAGACAAACATCTTTTGCAGGAGTAGAAATAGTTCCTGTAATTACAGATCAAGAAGATGATATAGAAATAAAAGATGAAGATTTAGAGATAAAAGCAGTTAGAGCTGGTGGTGCTGGTGGACAGCATGTAAACAAAACATCTTCAGCAATACAGTTAAAGCACATTCCAACAGGAATTACCGTCCACTCTTCTTCAAGAAGAGACCAATTTCAAAATAAACAAGCAGCTCTTGCTATACTTAAAGCCAAGCTTTGGCAGATAGAAGAAGAAAAGAGAGAAAGAGAGCTTAAAAACATCAAAGGTGAACATAAGATAGCAGGCTGGGGCAACCAAATTAGAAACTATGTACTACACCCATATAAGTTAGCAAAAGACCTAAGAACTGGTGTGGAATCACAAGATCCTTTCTCAGTTTTAGATGGAGATTTAGAAGAATTTGTGGACGCGCAGATTAGAATTGGGTAATATGAATGTACGATGATTAAATACATAGATGTAAAAAAAATATATCCAGGTAATATTGTTGCATTAGACGGCATTTCTTTTGATATAGACGAAGGCGAGTTTACATTTGTAGTTGGACCATCAGGCGCAGGTAAAAGCACACTACTAAGACTTTTAGTAAAACAAGAGCTTCCTACAAAAGGAGATATCTTTTTTGAAGATGTTTTAGTTCCTTCAATTCCAAGCAAACTTCTTTCAATATATAGACAACAAATTGGAATTGTTTTCCAAGATTTAAAACTAATTCCTTCAAAGACTGTCAAAGAGAATATTATGTTTGCCCTTGAGATTTCTGGAAAACATAAAGATGAAGTATTTGATACGACACAATATTTACTTGATGTTGTAAATCTAACAGGAAGGTCTCACCTATTTCCTGAAGAGTTATCAGGTGGAGAAAAACAGAAAGTTGCAATCGCAAGAGCTCTGGCAAATGATCCAAAACTATTTATTGCTGATGAACCTACTGGTAATCTTGATAAAAATACCGCAATAGAAATATTGGGTATTTTAAAGACAATAAACGATTGGGGTACAACAGTTATGGTGATTACACATGACGACACCTTAGTTGATAATCTTAAAACGAGAGTGATGACCTTAAAGGATGGGAAAATTGCAAATGATCAAGGTAGAAAAAAGATTGAAAAAGGACAAGACACATTCTTAGATTTAGTTAAATCACTTGATAAACCAATTAGAAAGAAGTTAAGGTTAAATGGAATAGACAAAATTGACGGAATATTGAAATTAACAGAAGAGGATTTAACAAAGATAGGACTTACAGATGATCAAATGGAACAATTAAATAAAAAATTACAAAATTATTTATCTTATAAAAAATAATGGAAACATTTTCAAGACTGTTTAAAGCTACACAAGATAATATAACTAGAAACAGATGGTTATCTATGTCTACAATTCTTGTTATATCAATTGTGTTTACATTATCTGCTTTCTTTATTGGACTTGGAATCATAGGACAAAGAGCAATTACATATTACGAGAAGAAAGCTCAAGTTATTGTTTTCTTCAAGCAAGAAACACCTGAAGAGGAAATATTCAAGTTTAAAGATAGGATTAACGATGTCACCCTTGTTGAAAACATAGAATATATTTCAAAAGAAAAGGCATTAGAACAGTATAAGGCCGACTTTATTAACGACCCCGATTTAGTAGATACTCTTTCAACAGATACTCTCCCACCTAGTTTAGGTGTAAAAGCAAAGTCAGCACAAGCATTAGAAAGTATTGTTAAGAAGATAAACGATGAGAGAGAAAAGAACGCATATGTTGACGATGTTATGTATTTTAAAGATGTACTTTCAATTTTAAAGACCCTTTCTAGTGGTTTTAATGTTGGTATTTCTGCATTAATTATTGGGCTTGCCGCAATAACCTTCACGCTTATTATGATTGGAATAGGTTTTAATATTATGGCACACCAAAACGAGATTGAAATTATGGACCTAATTGGTAGTCCTTCATTGTTTATTAAAGTACCCTTCTTACTTGAAGGTGCATTTTATGGTTTTATTGGTGCATTCATTGCGTCATCATTAATACTTGTACCTTGGTATATTCTTATGGAGACAACTAAAAACAGTGATTTCCACTTCTGGATTACATCAATGTTAAGTGAGTTATCACTTGGATACCTTGGTTCGTTTAACATATTGTTTACATTATCATTTTATGGACTTTTAATTGCTTGTGGACTGGTTTTTGGAACAATAAGTAGCTATATAGCTGTCCTAAGATATTTAGATTTAAAGAAGAATTAATGATAAAAGCATTAAGAACTTTTTTTACAATTACCTTCATCTTAATCCTAAACTCCCTCTCATTTCCAGCTATAGCTGTTGACACTACTTGTCCACCTTCAATGAGCGATTCTCAATGTTTAACATACCTTCAACAACAGTCACAGCAACTACAAAATGAGAAAAATAATATTTCAGGTAAATTATCAAACGAACAATATAATCAGTTAACCTTAAATGAAAAGATTAACTATATTGATTCAGAAATTGCAGCATCACAAAGCCAGATTAAGAAGTTAGAGTTACAAATAGAAACAAAGAATGTTGAAATTAGAATTTTAAGTAGAGATATATTAGAGCTACAAAACAATATCGATACAGTCTCTCAAGAGGTTAACAAACTTAATAGCGCAATTGAGAAAAGAATGTCACTTACATATAAGTATACTTTCATTTCTCCACTTGAAATATTTCTAGAGTCTTCAAACTTTGAATCACTCCTTAGAAGATTTAAATATCTTGCTGAGACAAGAAAGAAAGATAAAGAACTATTAGAAGAGCTTTCAATTAAAGGTGAACAACTTAAAAAAGAAGAAGTTGTACTTGCAGATAAGAAAAGCATTTTAGAAAAGAAAAGAACTGAAATTGAGGGTAATAAAACTGAATTGTTTGCAGAGAAAGAAAGCCTAACTAAACAAAGGAGTGCAAAATCTAATTTACTTGCAATATCTCAACAAAAAGAAGCTGAGTTTAATGCTCAATTGGCAAAATTAAAAAGTCAGGAAGGTAAAATTACAGCTCAAATATCAAACCTTATCTTCAACTTGTATAGTAAAGGACAATTACCTGCAAATACTCCTGTAAGTAAAGGTGAAATTGTCGGATTCCAAGGTCATACAGGACTTGCATATGGTTCGCACTTACACTTTGAGCTCAGAAAGAATGGTTCGGTTATTAATCCGTACTCATCTGGGCATTTTGTTTGGTCAAATGGCAGTGGTTCTTCAAGATTTCCAATTGATAATGCAATAGTAACTCAGTTTCCTCATAGTTATAACAGTGCTGTAGATATGGTTAGTGCAAATGATTATTTATATCAACGAGGTGATAAATATTATACTAATGGTGTTAGTTGCTATGGATATAGAGTACCAGCTGGATATTACAACCTAAACGGTGAAGGAGCTCCTCTTCGAGCGATTAGAAATGGAAAAGTTTCAAAGGTATTTACTGATGCTTGTGGTGGTAAAGCCGTTATTGTTGATTATGGAAACGGACTAACCTCACTATATCTTCACTTACGATAGGCATTTAATAATTCAGTACTAGTTCATTCAAATCCAATATCATATTGGTATGAAGAA
>CAZIIC010000002.1:58549-59714 GCA_964539195.1 uncultured Candidatus Saccharibacteria bacterium | reverse complement strand
AGTTACTAGGATATATTGGAGTTATAGTGGTGTCAATGAACCTATATTATATTTTTAATATCAACTTGAGAATTACGTGATTATAATTATTTCAAATTCGCGGATTCCATAAGTTGTTTTAGAAAACTTTCAGCTTCAGCATTATTTCTATTGATCTCCTCATTTTTCAATGGAATTATATTTTGTGAGTCTTTAAACAAAAATACGATATCTATAGATCCTGTCTGACGATTTTTTCTTAAATGATAACAACTCTCACCAATGTAAACACCTTCTGCAGCAGCTTTTGATAACCATTGCGCTAATTGAGCCCTAATAATTTCAATATCCTCCATTGTAAGTTGCATCTCTCTTAGTTGATGTATTTCTTCTTCATGTGGTAAATCATTTATCCCCCATAATAAAAACTTCCCGTTTTCAGACATATCCGACATAATAAGATAGGAGTTTTCTCCATAGGAGCAATATGTTACTTTCTCCGGAACACAATAACCCCTTGAATACAGTTCTTCATAAAAAGCAACTAGTTGATTCAATGAGGGTTCTGTTATTGAAAGTGGAAGTCTAATTTCTTTTGCAATAAACCTCTCTTCTCCTGAAAATATATAATATTTATTCCCATTTCCACCACCTAAAGGGGCAAGCGTCATTTCTCGTAGATTTCTTACATCTATAAAATAACTTCCATCGTGACCATTTGAATGTGTTGACATAATAAGCATTATATCAAAAGCTATGTACTATGGGAGCAGAAAACATTAACTCTGATGGTTCTCATACAGTTTTGGATTACCGACAAAGCTCATCTTATCTTCCCTATAGAGAATAGCTTCATTATTCTTCAGCATGTATAAACGATTGCCTTTATATAATTTCTTAACATTATCTATTTGAGTTGGATCGTAGTGAGGTAGAAAATCATAATCAAGAAGACCAATTCCTTTGGTGTCACCTATATTTTTCTCCTCTTCTAAATGCACAAACTCACCAGCTTGTATTGTTTGTCCTAAAATCATAGCTCCTGCACTTGAACCGACATATTTAACACCTGAATTAATAATATCCATTAAGTCTTGCATACAATCTTGTCTTCTAATCCAATACATTAGATACCCTACTGCCCCCCCTGCAACGTAAATGATATCAGTTGGTTTAATTTCATTTT
>CAZIIC010000002.1:38666-58539 GCA_964539195.1 uncultured Candidatus Saccharibacteria bacterium | reverse complement strand
AAACATGTCTGTTTTCTAGGAAAAATTAGAGTTTTGTTGTCAATTGTTGATAATCATTTGTCTATGCGGAAGTCTGTTAGTAATAAATACTTTGTTGCTTTTCTCCAATCATACCCAAATTCTCCACTTCCTGAAGTTGGGATGAATACAATTCTTTTATCTTTATATCCATCATGAAATTCCTCTATTAAAGGGATAATGTTTGGTTCAGACCATTTTGATGCTAGAAAAAGATTTTTAGCCATATAGAGGGAAATGACACTTCTTATATTTCTTACCACTACCACATGGGCAAGGATCATTTCTTCCAACTTTTTGCATTTCTTTTTTTACTGTTTGTTGTTTTGATACATTACCAGGTCTGTTATCTTTCTTCTGACTATTTGTACCTGATGGTAATTCTTCATGAATAGCTTGTCCTTTTACAACTTCCTCTTTCACAATTCTGACTTTAAATAGTCTTGTAACAATGCCTTGGTCAATGTTTGCGATCATCTCGTCAAAGAGTTTAAATCCTTCATTTTTATACTCAACTAATGGATTCTTTTGTGCAAAGTTCCTAAGTGATATACCTTCTCTTAAGTCAGTCATAGTATCAAGATGTGCTGTCCAGAAGTTATCAATTGTTTGAAGTATTAATATCTTGAATATTTCTGATGCTTGAACTAATCCTAATGTATGAATATGGTAGATAAAGGAGGCAACAGTTAATTTTAATAACTGTTCTTCTTTCCAATGATTATTTTCATTATCGTCTAAACTTCTAAAGAACTCTATCTGATCTTTAAATCCTAATTCTCTTACAACTAAATCAATAATTTCATCAGTGAGTATAGATTTAACATGAGCAACTGTTTTTCTTTCTTCAATATTATCAATCTTAGAGTCATCAGAAAGTTGAGAAGATATTACATATCTTAAATCTTCGACAATCTTTCTTAAAGTCCAAATGAATATTGGGTGAGAAACTGGCGTGAAGTTTGAAAGTGAAGGTAGTTTCCAAGTGTTTTCTTCTAAAATTGAGAAATATGTGAGGTCATTTAATAGTCCATAAACATCAATTGATTGTAAGTCGGAGGAGTTGATTTTAAAATCTTCAACTTCAACCTTAACACCATCAAGAATTGAAAGAATCTTTCTTCTTAAACTATAGATTATTTCTCTTTGTTGATTTAGTACATCATCATATTCAACAAGGTTCTTTCGAATATCATAATTGTATGCCTCAACTCTTTTTTGTGCTGTTTCAATTGATCTACCAAGTATTCCAAGTGAGACTGGAAGGTCATCACTCATTCCGACACTTCCCATAATTGCTTTCATATTTTCACCACCAAACAATCTCATCAATTCATCTTCAAATGATATATAGAATCGAGATTTACCTGGGTCACCTTGTCTACCTGATCGACCTCTCAACTGATTATCAATTCTTCTTGATTCATGTCTTTCGGATCCAATTACATATAGTCCACCTAATTCTTTAACACCTTCGCCTAGTGCAATATCTGTACCTCTACCTGCCATGTTTGTTGCGATAGTAACAGAGCCTTTTTCACCTGCAGTCGATACAACTTTAGCTTCACTCTCATGTTGCTTAGCGTTAAGAACATTATGTTTGACACCTTCCTTTGAAAGTATGTCCGAAATAATTTCGGACTTTTCAACAGATGTTGTACCTACAAGTACAGGTTGTCCTTTTTTATTCTGTTCAATAATGTCATTAACAATCGCTCTGAATTTACCTTCTTGAGTTCTATATACAATATCTGCTGAGTCCTCTCTAACAATCGGTCTGTTAGTTGGAATTACAATAGTATCTAGGTTATATATCTTTGCAAATTCTTCTGCTTCTGTAAGGGCGGTTCCTGTCATTCCAGAGAGGAATTTATATAGTCTAAAATAGTTTTGAAGTGTTATTGTAGCTACTGTTTGTGATTCTCTTTTAACTTCTACTCCCTCTTTTGCTTCAATAGCTTGATGTAATCCCTCGCTATATCTTCTTCCAGGAAGGACTCTTCCTGTAAATTCATCAACAATCAATACTTCACCATCTCTAACTAAATATTCCTGGTCTAATCTATATAATTCTTTTGCCTTTAATGCGTTTTCAAGATGGTATGCGTATTGAGCATTTTCATATACATTTGGAATATTTAAAATCTTTTCAACTCTATCTATACCTTCATCGTTTATTGAAACTGCCTTAGATTTTTCATCAACAGTATAGTCTCTTTCTTTGTCTAATTTCCTTACAATATTAGCAAAATCCTTATACATCTGATTTGATTGATTTGCACTTGAGGAAATGATCAAAGGAGTTCTAGCTTCGTCGATTAAGATTGAGTCAGCCTCATCAACTATTGAAAAGTATAATGGACCTTGAACTAAATCACCTCGGGAATATGACATATTGTCTCTGAGATAATCAAAACCAAATTCGTTATTTGTCCCGTAAACGACATCACATGCATAGGCCTCTGCCTTAGTACATGATATTAGGTTAACACCATTCATATGGTCATACTTAAGCCTTCCTTCTTTTTTAGCTTTTTGGTCTCTCTCTTTTATTAATTCCTTAGCTTCGTCTCCTTTTAGTTCAATTGCTTGTTGATCGGTAATATATTTAAATTGACCACCATTATTTACTACTCCAACTGTTAACCCTAGGGACTCGAGTATTCTTCCGTTCCACTGCGCGTCTCTTCTTGCAAGATAGTCGTTAACTGTTACAAGGTGCGCACCTCTACCAGTTAGGCCATAAAGGTATAAAGGCATGTTTGCAGCTAAGGTTTTTCCTTCTCCAGTGAATAACTCAGTTATCTTATTTGCAAACAAAAAATATCCAGCTAGCATCTGAACATCGAAATGTCTGTGGTTTGTAGCCCTCTTAGATGCCTCACGAATCACAGCAAATACTTCAGGGAGTATTTCCTCTAGTTTTCTTTTTTCATTCTCTAATCGGCTCTTAAGAGAGGTATCTCCCAACTCATAGAATTCGCTTCTAGATGTTTCTAAATTGACTCCTAGTATTTTTCTAAACTCAGAAGTTTTCTCTCTTAACTGCTCATCGGTTAGCTTAGAAAAGCTTTCTTCAAAAGAATTAATTTTAGTGATAATTGGTTGAACTTTTTTTAGTTGGCGTTCATTGCTATCAAACAAGCCAGATAGAATATTTAACATAGGGTTTGATTATACAACATTTCATATTTAAGTACCTATTCATTCTAATTTGAAAGAATAGTTGTATATAACTTTATCAAATATTTCTATGTTTGTATTTATATTATGTATATATTTTTTTCTTCATACTCTTGATCCAACGTTAGCATACTTTGAAAATGGCCAAGTTGGGGATGGGATAAATAATAGTATTGGCGCAGAAACTAACACTTGTATAAAGCGATATAATTTAAATAAGTTTAGTAACGAGGTGTTATGTAATTTCGATATTAATATCAAACAAATCAGGAATAGCTGGGAAAATGGTAAATATATTGTGAAAGTATTTGCAGAATTACCAAATAGGTTTGTACAAAGAGTTGTAAATAATAAATGTACATTTTTTGTATTTAACAAATGTTTTTCATTTAAAGATATAGTAACAGAGAGTTCACTTAATACAAACTGGGAATATATTTCTCAATTTGCATTTAAAGACAATCCAGAGAAGAGTAACTTAAAAGTACTGTTTAAAGAGCAAACCTCTAATTTTCAACAGTTAGTATCTTTAAAAGTCCCAGCGGCAAAATACCCAATTGGAGATTTTCAGCTGCCAATTGATCAGAAATATATTGTCACACAAGAGTTTGGTAAAACTGACTTTTCCAAATACCATACAGGAATAGATTTTGGAGTTAAAAAGGTAAAAATCTTTTCTGTAGCTGATGGAATTGTTGAATATGCTGGGGAGGATATTACTAGTTCTGAGTGTAACAACGGAGGTAACATAATTAGGATAAGGCATAACAATGGACTGTATTCGGCATACTTCCACTTGGAGAAAATCAAAGTTGAAGAGAACCAAAGGATAAGTAAAGGAGAATTGATTGGAATATCTGGAAATAGTGGTCAATATAATTGCAAATCAATGGGATATCACCTGCACTTTGAAATCAGAGATGGATTATTACAAAAAGACGTAATAAGTCCAAGGGCAATATTTACTAGTATCTAAATTATTATAATATTTTTATGAAGCTATATCTGTTTCTAAAAGTACTTCTTGCAGTGCTAAACTTCATTGCAGTAATGAAGTAGGTTATCGAGCAAGTAACCACCAAGCAAATATTAGAGCTAGGGCAACAAAAAGTTTTATAACATTACCAAGTACAAACCCTATTAATGTTCCAAAACCTGCTTTTACAGCCTCATCACTCTTTTTATTTGCAAAGAGCATTTCTGCTGCGACTGCCCCAAGAAATGCTCCAATTAAAAGTCCTGGAATATTTGCAATTAAAGCACCTATGACCAAACCAACTACCGCACCAACAATTCCTACAGTACTTGCTCCGTACTTCTTAGCACCTAGGAGTACCGAGATATTATCTATAAATGATGATACAACTGAAACAACTAAGAAAAGTATTAACCATGGCCAGGTAATTTCTGAAAATGAGTTACCCCAAGACCATATAAACATACCGATATAAACTAGCCAAATTCCAGGTAACCCGACTATTGTAATTAGTACCCCTACTGTCGCTAAAATAAATGAAAACACCTCAGGTATATTACTTATTATAATGTCTATCATAAACTTCTTTTAATATTTTAAATGTGTTTTTTGCTGTGATATCCCAATTATACTCTAAACTCTTTTGATATCCTTTTTGAGCAATTTCCTCTGCATATTTATTATCATCAAATACTTTTACCATAGCGTTTGCGACTTCAACTGGGTTCTTACCATCAACTAGTATTCCTCCATCACCAACAACTTCAATATATGTACTTCCTTTATGTACTATTACTGGTTTCTTAGCTCTCATTGCTTCTGCAACAGCAAATCCAAATCCTTCATAAAGAGATAGATGTATAAAGGCTATACTGTTTCTAACTAATTCCCATCTAATTGAATCGTCATATTTACCTGTAAAATGTACATATTGATCAATTCCAATCTTTTTAACATAGTTTCTAAATTCCGTTGCTTGATGGGCATGTTCATCTGTAAAGTTCTTTCCAGCAATAACTAAATATGGAATATCATCAATTGATTTCCCTTTTGATTTTAAAATATTAATAAACTGAGAATATGCGTTAACGACACCTCTTGAGTTTTTGTTCTCAGTTAAACCAGCACCGAGGTAAATGTAATACCCCTTCTCCTTCCAATCTTTAGGAAGTATTTGATTAACATCACCACTTTCCTTATCTTCAAAAATACCTAAAGGAACGGATGCTACCTTACTCATATTCATAAATGGAAGGTACTTCTTCATCTCTGTAATTGTAAATGAAGCATCTACAATAATATGTTTCGCAAAATATACCCTTAGCAATTCATACCAATAATGAATAAACCTTAAGATATTATGAAATGGAGAAATTGTAGAATAGATATTAAACACAACTAATGCAAAATCATGAATAACCGATACTGTTGGTATCTTAAAAACAGGCAATCCTTTCCAAAAATATAATGATAAAAATACTGTGTCTGAAGTATCAATGATTTTGAGAGCTTTATTTAAACTTACATGAAAAACTAGATCTAGGTTGTGCTTAATCATATTTACAAAGCCTTTTTCATTATACCTGCCAATTCGGACGACCGACAAATTCTCAAATGCGCCAATTAAGTGCTCAATAGTTGAATCATCCTCATACATTATTAATTCAAACTTTGTATTGGGAAAATTTCGGACAAGGTATTCAATAATAAACCGAGAGTATCTACCTACTCCATTTAGTTTAATCTCATCTTGAGTTGTTCTAGCATCAATTATTATTTTCATTTGTTTGGAATATATACATAACCTTACCCTTTAACTCTACTTTATTTTTCAACTGATATCTACTATCTGAGAGAAAGTTTTGAATTAGTCTTTCATTACTAAACTCAGTCTTTCCTGCAGTGGAATCAAACATGACAAGTATTGAATCACTACTAATTTGGATATCATTTGATATCGAATCACTAACCAAGATATTTTGTTCTTGATGCCTTTGACCCATATTCGATTTAGGTAACCACGGTTTTAACCCCCATTTCCAAAACGGCTCGGTATATGATTCAGATAAATAAAAGGGTAAGAGTTGTGTTGTTCTCGTATCATTAACTACAACAAATTTTGAGTTTTTCAAATATGGCAAAATCTTCTCCGCCTCAAACTCACTTCCATACTTTAATGAATAATATATTTGCCCCTGAGTATATAAGTATGTAATTGATGAAAGTGATAACAGACCCATTATAAACATACTTACAATCAGAATTGATAAATGCCTAAATACTTTATTCTTTCCAAAATATATTAGTAATAAAAAAGAAATTAATACTGAAAGGGAAATGAGCATTTTCGGAATCTCCCAAGTTGTCTCAAAGAATAACCCAAAGGCTTCAAATATCCATGCAATAAGAATAACTACAATAGATAGTTTAATATTTCTTGAAATATTCATGAAGAAGGTAACTAACATCATAAAGATAAACGGAGAGATAGAAAATAAGTATCTCCCATGTGAATTTCTAAGCATAAATATTAATAAAAAGACTGCAACAAGAATAAATATAAACTGCTTTACATCATTTTTTTTGAAATACTCCTTAAACTGCAAAAATCCAAAGATAATAGAAGGAATGAGGATAATTTTAGGAATTGAAATAAATGAAAAAGATCTAGGATATACAAACTTCCCTAGATATCCCAACAATAAATTAATAATACCAATTATTTGATCTAAAAAATATATTCCAAATCGATATGTTATCTTTCCTATTTCTTTAACATCTCCACTATTTACTGCATTCATAGTTCCCGAATCAACAGAGAATTGTTGTGCGTTCCAGTTTTTGCTTCTATCTATCAAACTCAAAATTGAAGCAATAAACATATTTACAGGAACAAGTGAGGTAGTAAACATCAGGACTATGTAAATTACGGAAGGAAGAAATACTTTTATAAAATTCCAAATCAAATTTAATACAGAATTAAAAGTAACTTCTTCGGTTTTAAAGTATTTAATTAATTCAGTAATAACGTAGGCAACACCAACTATAAAGAACATGTATTCCTTTGAATCAAGAATAAGAAGCATTGCAATTCCCAACATCCACTTATTCCAATTCTTTATATACAAATAAGTAAATAGCAATATTGTTAATACTGATGGTATTTCTCGTAAATATGTTGGAGTTGACCTTATGAATTCAAATGAAAATGCAAATAGAAAAGTAGTAATGAGTGCGTAATATCTATTCTTAAATACTTCCTTTGCTACAAGATAGGTAAATATTACTGCAACAATTGCTAGTAAATATGTATATAATGTTGCTATTAGAACACTCGGTCCAGACATTAAAAAGACTAGAGCAAGGGGAAGTTTAAACAAAAATCCATGTACCCCTACACCATAATTCCCTATCCATTCTCCTCCTTTAAGGATTTCAGAAATTGCAATAGTTTCTTGCAAATACAAAGTCTCATCATGCATTGGATATCTAAAGAAAAGCATTGAAACAAAGTATATAATTAGAGTCACTCCTAATATGATAAATAACCAATTTCTTTTACTATTTATTTTTTCTAATAAACTGACTAATAGCATTTCTAAACAGAATTAAATAATATGATTCATAAGGTAAAAAAGGAATGTATTTTGATTTAAGAAATGAATAGCTAAGTGAAGTCTTTAAATATTCTTGTGATTTTTGAAAATTTCCTTCCAAACTATAATTTCTAGCCACTTGAAGCCACTGCCTTGCAAATACTTTCAGTACTATATCTTTAGGATATTGATTAATAACATTAAAGAACTTTTCAAAGTATTTTTCTTTAATTGAAATTAGTCTATCTGCATTTTTTGACACCCTACCAGAATGTCCGAATAGATCTAATAGAGCTCCTGAGATATGTCCGATTTTAGAAGTCTGATCTAGTCTAATTGCAAACTCAAGATCTTGGTGTCCTTCAAATGATTCATCAAAACCATTTAATTTCTCAAAAGCGCTTCTCCTTACAAGTAGATTAGAACCTGCTGCCATCTGGATATTCATTAGAAGTATATCTTTAGTATAGTCTTTTGAATTACTCCTTATTAACTTCACATTTTCACCTTGTACTAAGTTGTAATCAGTAATTACAGCAACTCTTTCTTTATTATTCTTTAGGTATTCAACTTGTTTTTCAATTTTTAGATTCTTCCAAACATCATCATCATCAAGGAGTGCAATGTATTTACCTTTTGACTTTGAAAATCCAAAGTTTCTTGCATGGGAAGCGTTAACTTTTCTATCAACATCATAAAAAGATACTCTTGAATCTCTTATGTTTCCAACTACTTGCTTTACATTATCTGTAGAGAAATCATTTACAACTATTACTTCGATATTATTATATGTTTGATTAAGTGCTGAGTTTATAGCTCTTTCTATTGTCTTTGAGCCATTATACGTAGGCATTATTACACTTACTAATTCTTCCATCCAAGTATTAATGATTTAAATAAATAGTCATAAAGAATTATCTTTAACGCGTACAGGTTAATTCTAGCAAGTCCTAATATCTTCTGTGGAAATGGTACATGAAGAATTACGAGTAGATTACTGTAGTATAGGTTACTTGGTGATCTTCTAGAAGTAAATAAATCAACTAAATCCTTGAAACTCTTTTTAGGCTTCTCTCTAATTCTAACAGCTAAATTCTTATTATCATCCCAAGAATAGCATACAGATTTTGTTGAGATTAAAAGATTAAATCCGTTCTTTTTAGCTCTACATGTAATTTCATAATCTCCAGCGTAGTGAGGAAAAAGTGGCGAAAAATTATTTATCTTCTTAAAGACTAATGCCGGAAAAAGAGTTCCCCTTGTGTTTAAAGTATCACAATTAGTTACTACTTCTGGTACATCTTTTTCAATGATATGTGGTCTATACACTCCACCTTTAAGGATATGATCATGATATAGAACTTTATTTGACTTTGAAGAGAAGTTTATAGATCCAACAATTGAGTTCGGATTCTTTTGGGCAACCTCTACTAGATTTCGGACAAAGCTTGAATCGAAGTATGCATCTTGATTTTGTGTAAGGATATAATCATTATCCTTCAATTTAGGTTTAATATACTCAATTCCCATTGCAAATGAACCCATGCACCAAAGATCACCATTACCTTTTAATACTTCAACATTTGGATACTTTTTTAATATTTCTTCCCTACTATTATCATCAGATCCATCGTCAACAACTAATACTTTAATATCGGGATAATCTTGGTTCAAGAATGATTCTAAGCACTTCATTGTATACTCTTTCCTATTTTTAATAGGAATTACAACATATACCATTCTATCTTCCTGGTTTTTCTAATATAAACAAACCTAATGCATACCATCTTTCTTTTAGCCATTCAGTACTTCCAGCTTCTTGTTCAGAAACTTCTTTCCAAATGTGAAATTTCGAATCAAATTTTTGATACGTACTTGAAACTACGTTATATCCTTTAGAAAGATTTCTAATTCGATCTTTGTTATATAGCTTGTTTATTGGTAATACATCATATTTTCCGTAAGGAACAGTAAGTAGGAGTCTTCCTCCTGGTTTAAGTATCCTTAATATCTCTTTCATTGTCTTTTCATCACCAACTGGATCTGCTTTTACATGATACCTACCCTCAACACCAATATGTTCTAATGTTGAAATACAAGTAACAACATCAAAGAAATTTTGATCAAAATCTGTTTTTCTAATATCACCTCTTCTTGCTTGTATTCCATCTTGTTTTGGAAATCTCTTCTCGTCCTCAAGATTTAGTGTATATACTTCAACTTCTTTTGGTAGATTATCTCTAAACATAATTCCAACTGTGGAGCCGACATCTAAGAATCTACCTTTTGTTAGATTTACATTCTTTAATGCCCATGGATATTCTAGAGCTCTATCATAATATGCAGGAGCTTTTGATACTAATTTATGAAAGAGAACGCAGTCAAAATATGACTGACACTCCCCCTGTTTGATATATGTTGGGATTGCCTTGAAATAAGGGATAATTGAATATTTAATAAATCGAAGAATATTTTTCATATTATTTTACTGAAGCTTCAGCCAAAGCTTGATCATAACTTATCTTTTTATACACCTGTAGTTTTCCATCAACGGTTGCATCAATGATTTCACGACCAGCTTTCTCGTAGGTTTCTTTAGCGATGTTGTAATACCTTTCAGAGGTTTCTAAATCTGGTAATCCCCATTGCTGTCCTTTGAAGTAGTTAGGGTCAAAATGATTTGGGTCAGATCCTTGCATAGTTTTAATCTCAAGAGGTTTGCCTTCAAATTGGAAATTATGGTCTACTCCAATTAAAAATACTTTTTCAAATCCCATGTAATATGCTATCTGCATAGCAACATAGGTCACTGTCGCTCCTTCAAGTACTTTCTTTGTAATATCTGTCTGGAAAGATGTTGTTTTAGGATTACCAGTTAATATGTATTTAATATTCTTGTTTTTAAAGTTATGAACCTTTGATTTTCTATATGAAAGAAACATTGGAAAGGTAAATTTCTCGAATTCTTCTTTACTTTGTTCAATGACATGCTGTTGTACTGAAACTAAATATGAAAGGTTCAAATCTACTTTATCAAACATCATATATATTTTGTTTAAACCAAAAGTATAATGACTTGTTAATTTAGATAAGTCCATTTTGTTAAGTGATGGTCCATTACCAATAATGAAACATGATTTACCTTTATGAATATCTTTAAACTCTTTTAATTGGTCTTTATACTTAAGATTCCAATTAAACTCGGTTATTAATCTATCTAATTTGTTAAACATGAATTAAGAGAATAAATTTAAGCGACCCACTTATGATCAATTAGTACTCCTTTACCTTCCCATCCAGTTGGAGCACCTTTTCCTGTTGAGTAGTACCCACCTGAAAGTACTTCTAATAATCCAGCTCCATCAATATTATCTTGTACTATTCCATTTACCTCAAAAAAAGCTCTTAGCAAATACTCACCTTTACTCAAAGGTAACCTATCAAAATGGCAGGTAATCTCCCCTTCTGGTTGAAGGTTTAAACTACCTTCGTGTGTTAATGAAGTACAACATTTGAATAGCTCTTGCCCTACCCTATCAGTAGCTATTAATGATACTCTACAATTTTTAAGTACTTCCGAACTTTTTGATTTATACTTTAAAACAATATCAAGTGGTAAGCCGGTCATTGTATTTGGAATTATTCTTCCATCTTGATCTTTCAGATATAGTCCAGTGAATCGGACATCGCCATCTCCTCGTCTATCTTCTCTCTTCTCAAGATTAATTTTAGAAACTGATTTAATTTCACTGAGATAGTGATTAATAGCCTCTTCAGCATTACCATCTTTAACAATCTTTCCACCTTCAAGTACAATTACTCTTGTACACAATCTTCTAATTGCACCCATATCATGACTCACAAAGAATATCGTTCTTCCTGTTGTTCTTGTTACCTCATCCATTTTTCCTAAGCATTTCTTTTGGAATTCAGCATCTCCTACTGCAAGTACTTCATCAATGATCATAATCTCTGCCTCAAGGTGAGATGCTACTGAAAATGCCAACCTAACTTGCATTCCAGATGAGTATCTTTTAACAGGCATATCTATAAATTCTCTAACACCAGCAAAATCAACAATTTCATCAAATTTTGATGCTATCTCTTTTTTAGACATACCTAGAATTGAACCGTTTAAGAATACATTTTCTCTTCCAGTTAATTCTGGATGAAATCCTGTACCAACTTCAAGAAGAGAAGCAACCTTCCCTTTATATGTAATTTCACCTTCTGTAGGGTCAGTAATTCTGGAAAGAATTTTAAGCAATGTACTCTTTCCAGCACCGTTTCTACCAATAATTCCAACAACTTCTCCAGGTTTAACATTAAATGTAATATCTTTTGCTGCCCAGAAAGTACTTTTCTTCTTAAACTTCTTA
Source organism: uncultured Candidatus Saccharibacteria bacterium (assembly GCA_964539195.1). Classification (GTDB taxonomy): domain Bacteria; phylum Patescibacteriota; class Dojkabacteria; order SC72; family SC72; genus JAJTYH01. The sequence goes on along the minus strand of CAZIIC010000002.1, from coordinate 46,387 downwards.
CCTTTGGCAAGATTTATTGGAAGCTTTAAAAGCTTTACAAAAATATCCCTAATGGCTAAATATCTACTCTTCTCAGCAATTACATATTGCTTACCGATACCTTTAACTGTTACTGCAAATTCATCTTGTCTCATATTAAGTCTGCAAAGTATTTTTCAACCGATCTAAAATAGAAATAACCAAAAAGAAATATACCAAAACTCATACTAAACGAGAGTGCAAATAGACTCCAATCAATATTGAGTCCGAGAATTGCAGCTCTGTGTAGTTCAATTAGTCCACTCATTGGGTTTAACTTTAATATCCAATCAAATGTTCCAGCTAACTTAACAGGATATATTACAGGTGTGGCATACATAAGGATCTGTATCAGAAAAGGCAAAGCGTATTGGACATCTCTATACTTTACATTAGCTGCTGAAAAGAAGTAACTAACTCCCAGTGAAAGTAGCCAAGTACATATCAGCGCTGGAATTACAAAAAAGATTTGCGTTGTAATTGGAACTTTATAATAAATGGAAAGTCCAAACACAATTACAAAGGCTATTAAGTAATCAATAAAGGCAACTAGAGTTGTAGAAGTTGGAATAATAATTCTTGGGAAGTAAATCTTAGTTATTAATTTTGAGTTCATAGTCATACTACTTGAGGCTTGTGTTATTGCACTTGAAAAGAAAGTCCACAACAATACTCCTGAGTATGAAAAGATTGGATAAGGGACTCCATCTGAAGGTAGTTTAGCTACCTTTCCAAATAGGAATGAAAATACAACCATTGTTAGTAATGGCCTAATAATAGCCCAAACAACTCCTATTGCTGTTTGTTTATATCTAATCTGAAAATCTTTTAAGGCGAGTGTTGCAAATAGCTCTCTATAACCCCAAAGTTCTTTGAAATCGATATGAAATATTGATTTTTTCGGCTTGATAATTGTTAATTGCATCGAACCATTTTAACATAAATTACGATAAATGCTCTCTATTTTTTTACATATATTTTCCCAAGTATACTGCTTAGAGTTTTCTATTATTTTTCCTCGCTCCCAATTTGTTTCTACACATTTTTTAATTGCCTCAAGTAACTCTTTTTCGTTTTCTTTCTCTACAAGTATTCCTGTAAAATCGCGAGCGTGTTCTGGTATTCCTCCAACTTTTGTTGAAATAAATGGTAATCCACATGCCATAGATTCAAACAGAACTGTAGGCACACCTTCATTTCTTGATGGCATCAGAAAATAATCAGCACAAAGTTGATACTTCACAACTTGATTATGACGCAGGAAGTTTGTCATTAAAATATATTCCGAGAGTCCTCTCTTTTTTATCTCTGATTTTAGCTTTGAGAATAATGGTCCACCTCCAACCCAAACAAAGTAGCAATCTTTATTATCCTTAATAAATTCCGAGATAGCATTTAGTGAAATATCATAACCTTTAACATGTTCAAGGTTTGCAACAGTTAGGAAGATTTTCTTATCTTTAGGTAATCCTAACTCCTCTCTTAATTTTTCAACATTTTGTGGCATATACATTTTATGAACAAAGCCATTAGGTATTACGTGAACTTTACTTTTAATACCTAAATCTCTCATAATTCTCATATTATTCTGACTTACAGTAATAATTTCAGAAGCGGTCTTTAGTACATCTGTAATTCCTTTTCTTCTAGTAGCGTCCTTAAACGGTTGCTTATAAATATCTTGACCGTGAGCTGTAACAACATGAGGGACATTGAAATCCTTAGCAATTAACATTCCTGCATACCCAGCACTCCAAAGAATATGAGAATGAACAATATCAAACTTAATATTATGTTTTTTAACTGCTTTTCTTACGGCTTTGTAATGCCAAGGTCCTAATCTTTTATAGAAATAATCAAATGGTAAATACCATATTGGCGTAGGAATAACTGTAATATTTTCAGGTTTATCACTTAAATCAATTTTATAATCAAGTGAATGAAACTTAATCTCTTGTACAGGTATTAACTTTGACAAGCTTGTAACTGGTTTATGCCTTACTAAAACATAAACATGATTAAACTGTTTAGAGAGTATTTCAACTTGGAATTTAACAAAGTTATTATATGAATGAGTAACATACAATATGTTTTTACTTTTTAGATCTGTCATAGCTTTCTATTAAGTTTACATAATACTGAGTAGTATCAATATGCTCTGAAGCGTATTTCTCAACTCTCTTTCTCCATTCTGCTTTGAAATCGCCAAGCGAAAATATTTCGTCCATTTTATTTAACATACCTTCAAAATTTTCAGGTTTGAAACTAAAATTCAATCCATATCCATCCTCTTCTTCTTTAAGATAGCTAACTTTCCCTGCAAAATCATTACACCTAATGGCTGGAGTTCCTAGAAGTCCTGCTTCTGAAACCATACTTTGACTATCACCTACAAACATATCTGCATAATACATTGCATGCAAATGATCAATTGGTTTTAATGTCAATCTATATTGTTCCCACTCTTGTGGTAGTGCTCTTTCAGAGATTATATATACTTTTCCCCTAGTTTTTAGCTTATCAATCAATATCTGAGCTTGCTCATTACTTAACCCTTTCTTTCCTCTATCATGACTAGCAGTCATTGAGACAAGTCGGATTAGCGAGTAATTTGTACCTTCTGGATTAAAAGATTTAACTATTTCATAATTAGGTTTGAAATATTCTGGATGGGTGTAAGCCCATTTATGACTACCTTTATAAGTTACCCTCTTATAATTAAATGGTCCTAAGTCACATGACTGAGGAGTAATAACTTTAGTTGCAAACAACCAAATTAGGCCATACTCTTTTACAATTGCCCAATCATCATCTTGGAATATTAATGTTGGAATTCTTTTTAACCAACCAACAAATGAGAGAATATCACTTGAGATAAATAGGTCATATTTTTTACCGTTTGTGTATTTGAAAAGTCTAAATAAAGTCCTCAACATATTAATGATAGTTGCAAGAATTATCGGTAATCCTTGTATTCTTCTTCCTTCAGGAAAGATATTTGTATATTCCCAACCTTCACCTTTAACAAATTCTTCAAGCGTGTCTTTTGTAACAATTATCCAATCAACTGTATGCCCTTTAGATTTAAGAATATTTACAGTATCCCTAAACATTCTAAATTTTGCAGGATGGACGATAAAAAATAGAATTCTCATTTGAAATATTTTTTAATTATTTTCTTTTACTATCAAAATACGCCTTTTTCGTGTAGTACAATATCTTCTCTTGATTATGTAATACCCTATTTTGAATATCAGTAAATATAGCTACTAACCAAGATACAATTGCTAAACTCAATAAGTATATTCCAATACCGCCTACAAATTTAAATGGACTAAAACTTCCATAATTAAGATAGTGAATACCGACAAAAAGCAGACAACCAAGCGCTGGTATAAATGGTACCATTCCAAGCCATGTAAAGAATTGGAGAGGTGAATAATCTCTAAAGGCCTTTAAGATATTACCGGCTGATTTCAATACGTACATTGGAATATTCTCAACAACCCGAGACTTTCTACCTTTAAAGTACTTAATACTTACAGGAACATTTAAAATATTTAAGTTCTTAGCGGCAATTACCTGGAATGTTTCCTGAGTATATGTGAACTTGTTATTAATATTTACATGCAGAAGAGCTTCTCTACTATATGCTCTAAATCCACATGTTACATCTTTAAATTTCTGACCACTCATTTTACTTACAACCCATGCTCCAAGAATATTTCCTATATATTTAGATTTAGGCATATTCTCAATTTCTCGATATTTCCCTGTCTTTGGATCTGTAAATCTATCAGCAGCTACAAAATCAGCTCTTCCTTCTACAATCGGATTTACAAGAAGTGGGATTTCACTAGCATCAAATTGATTATCCCCGTCAATATTAACTGTTATATCAGCACCATTTTCTAACGCATACTCAACTGCCTTTTGGAATGAATATGCAAGTCTTTTCTGTCTACCATTCCTTATAACTACAGCACCATGTTCTTGCGCTACCTTTGCAGTATTATCATTACTCCCGTCATCAATTACCAATTTCTCAATCACATCAATACCCTCAATCTTTTTTGGTATTAAATCTAATACTTCACCTATTGTCTTCTCTTCATCTTTACATATTGATATTACTATTAATTTCATATTATTAAGGTTTAATTAATTTCTTGTTTTATAATTATACAGGTAAATATCAATACTTGCTTTATGATATTTAATTGGAATTGCTCCACCACAGAATTTCTCAGGTATATACAAATCACAGGATGGAATTTTCCAATCATTTATCTTATTTTCTAATGGTGGTTTATCCTCTTTGGCGTTAGTAAAGAAACCTTTTTCAAATTTATATTTATCTACATATTTGTAATTCTCACCATATAATTGAGTTGTTGAGAGAATATAAGTATTTGCTAGAGATTCACCATACATTGCGGCTTCATCTAAGTTTTCAATTTTAATTGCATTAAAGTCATAGAAGTATTTAAGAGGCGAGAAAAGAAAATTCGATGACCAATTTGGGTGAGGGTTAAAATACATTATCACATCATCTTTATTCACATCCTCTGAAATTTTGTGAAAGATATTTGGTGTAATTCCGACTTGCCCTTGAAGGGTTATGAAAGGAATATAAATTATGGAGTATATAAATATTGGAACACATATTAAGTAAGCTAACCATTTCTTACTATCCATAAATTCAACAGTAACAAAGGCTACAAATATCAAAAGTATTGGAACAATTTCTGATAATTGGTAACGGGCATAATAGAAATGATATGGAGTATATTTCACAATGAAAAGGTGGAAGAACATATATGCCAACAGGAGTAAGATTAGAAAAAAACTTTGAGGTGATTTAATCTTGTGTCCAGCAAGAAGTAATCCTAGAAGTCCAAATGGTGTTACATAAATAATCAGACTGCTTAACGCCATATCTTTAAGAACTACCCATCCACCTCGTGCCATACCCCAGAAGTAATCATATCTTGTTCCAACATACCTATCAGTAAACACCATTTTGTAAAAAGCATTTGCAGAGACATAAATCAAAGCAATGATAATTAAATAGAAGAATACTAACCTATATTTGTATAAAAATTCTAATACTAATTGTGAATACTTTTTAAGGTAAGTAGTTAAGATATAGATAATTAATGGCGATGCAATTAATAATGTATAGAAAACTTTAGAAGGTATGTAATCAAAGATATCTCTTAAAAAATTCTTATACAAAAACGGAATCTGTGTGTAGTAAAACAATACTGATATAAGGAAAGATATAATTATTCCAACTAAATATGCCATCCAAACCCGATATCCCTTTTTATCCTTTTCGTAGGCCAGGATTGAAAATATTGCAAAGATATAAACAGGCAATGATATTAACCAAGTGAGTCTTGTGTACAAAGTAACATTTACTAGCAGTAGATTTAACAACAGATACAAATAATTACCACTATTTTTTGCTTTGAGTAGATAATATATAGCGCCAAGATTTAATGCTAATGTCATAATTTCAGTTACTGGAAATTTCGAGAAATACAGATGAAGAGGGCTGATGGCAATAAGTATTGCCGATAAGTAACCAACCTTTCTTCTTCCGGTTAGTTCAAAAGCAACTAAATATGCCATTAAAACGGAGAGTACAGCGAAAACAGTCAACATATATACCCGATTCTCATCTCCAAATAGAACTCCTCCAATTGATAACATGACTGGATGGGCAGGATAAAAGTTTGTGTTAATAGTACTATCAGCGGCCCTATTAAATCCTAAAGCAAACCAACCTCCCCTTTCTTTTCCATAATATTCCTTAAGATACTCAGGTAGTAATTCATATACATTATCCTTAAAGTTAAGCTGACCATTTAGCTCATACTGCTTTGACATTGCAACATACACACCTTGATCTTGTCCACCCTCAAGGTATATCCAAGGACCTAATCTAATTAAAAGTGAAAAAGCTAGAATTACAATGATAATCCAATCAAACCTAATATCTTTAAGCACAAATTTAGGCTTAAATATAAAATATATTACAACCAGTGAAAGCAGTGTTAATCCAATAACAAGCAAAGGTGAAAATATCTTTAAAAATAATAAATCAACTCCAATAATTGCACTTATACCAAGAAACAACCAAATTAGTTCTAATACTTTAATACTAGTTTGTTTCTTGATCTTGAGCATTTAATCTAAAGTTTAAGAAGTATAGGATGGTTAATAATACCACAATAACAACTGATCCCCAGCACCAAATACATATTGCTTTTATAAATACAAACTCAACAACTCTCAAATATATTGTAAATCCAATACCAACAATTAATGCTAACGCAACAAGTGGTTTGAAATATTTCTGAACAATAGCAATTGAATCTTTTACTAAAAATATCAGTGAGAAACCTAGATAATATAAAAGCCCCCAAAGGGAAACATGAATGCCAAAAAATCTTGAGAACTCGCTTGCAGCTACTTTTGCACATCCATCATTTGGACAAATAGCTGGGACATTAATTACATCTGTATAGTACAGGTAGAATGAAAGAAGAGCTCCTGCTATTGTAAGCAGGAGCATATATTTTTCAATATTCTTCATTTACTTTAATAATCCATCAATTATTGTTTGGAAGTTCTCCAATGGATATGCTCCACCTAAGAATGTTGCATTTTCAATTGATTTACCATCACTACTAATCTTTCCAATTACAAATCCTGGTGTACCTGTAATGTTTATCTTAGCAGCATCTTGCATGTCTTTTTCAATTTCAGTCTTAAACTTCTTATCCTCAAGACACTTTGTAAAGGTAGCTTCATTTACGCCACTTATCTTTTTAGCTAAACCTACTAACTTTGACTTATTCATAGAGCTATCATTATTTGATTTAGTGGTATCAAATATCAAATCATGCATTTTGAAATATGCTTCATTACCTTTTTGATCAAATACACAGTTTGCGGCCATTGCATCTAATGTTGCTGCTGGCTCATGGAATGTTAAAGGTAAATCTCTAAATACGTATACAACTTTTCCAGTATCAACATATTTTTCTTTCAGACTAGGCATAACTTGCTGATAGTGTCTCTTACAAAATGGACATTCAAAATCACTGAATTCAATGATTGCAACTTTAGCCTTCTTCTTATCACCTAAGAATGGATCATCATCCATACTTACAGTTCCAACATTACCATCGTTATCAGCCTTAGTATCCGTATTTGTTGTACCAGTGTTTGTGGTTCCAGTGTTAGTTGTACCAGTATTAGTATTTGTTTTTGAAGTAAGAGTGGTTAATTCAGTTCCTCTAACTGAAAAAATAATAGAAAGTGAAATCATTAAACCAGCAAGAAGGATTGATCCTGGTACTAGCATTGATTCAAAATCTATTACTAAGCTATCTGTTTTAACTGAGTTCAAAGTTGATTTAACAGGTGTCGGAGCATTTTGACTTTTCGTTTTCGTATCTTTCATTAAAAATATACATTTAAATTATTTGATGTGTTTCAAGCTTAAAGTATTGGAATCTATAAGTCAATAACAGTATAATGAATAACCATGAGAAAGCTTCTAATAATAACTTTAATACTTTTATCGATTACTACAGCTGGATATTTTGCAATTAAGAATTCAGAAAACGCCTCAAAAGAAGTTACAAATCAACCGGAAACACTAAAAGAGCAAATCCCTGATGACACTC
>CAZIIC010000002.1:37798-38656 GCA_964539195.1 uncultured Candidatus Saccharibacteria bacterium | reverse complement strand
CTTCCTCCTGAGCCAACCCCAACAACAATAACATACGATGAAAAACCCGCAAAAGCTGAAGCAAAGTATTTTGAAAAGATAATAAAAGTTAAAACAGAATTAGTATATCTTGCATATCCAATGACAATTGAAAAAGAAAATCCTCCACGTTTAATTGTATATTCACACGGTTCAAATACAACTATCTCTAAAGACTTAACTGATCCCTTTATGAAAGACATGCAAATGTATGGAGAATATTTCACAAAGAAAGGATATGCATTCACCGCTTCTAGCCTCCACGGCGCTAACTGGGGAAGCGACCAATCAGTACAAGACATTGTAGATCAAATTAAATATGTACAATCAAAATACTTAATAGAACCGAAAGTTAATATCCTCGGATTTAGTATGGGAGGATTACCAGTATTTAACTACTCATTTAAGTACCCTAAAACAACAAACAGTGTTGCTCTTCTTGCACCAACTTCAAGAACATATTCGCAAACACAATTTAAATCGATTAAATCCATACCTTTTCAAATCTGGCACGGAGATAAAGATGTAAATGTCCCATATAGCCTCTCCTCTACACTTATCGCTAGAGCTAAATCATTTGGAAACACTAATATCAAACTTGAAACAATTACAAATGCCGGCCATTTTGATATCGATACAGAACTTAAAAAGGAAATATTAAACTTCTACAATAAATATGAGTAAGCAATTAAACATATACAAACCCCTTGGTAAAACTTCAGTAGAAATGATTGAGATACTCAAAGAGAAATTTCCAGAGTATGCGAATCAAAAAATAAGCTACGCTGGTAGACTTGATCCTATGGCAGAAGGAAGTATACATTTACTATGGAGTGGTGA
>CAZIIC010000002.1:27164-37788 GCA_964539195.1 uncultured Candidatus Saccharibacteria bacterium | reverse complement strand
GACTTGATCCTATGGCAAGTGGAGTTTTGAGATTGCTAGTTGGAGATGATGAGAACAAGGCAAGAAGAGAAAGAGAGAAATCAGATAAAGAGTACGACTTTACAGCTCTCTTTGGGATTTCTTCAGATACATATGATATATGCGGTATTCCAACTGTGAGTGGTAAGGATGTTAAAATTGAAGATATAGTATCGGTATTAAATGAGTTTAAAGGTAATATCAGCCAAAAGATACCAATATATTCAGCGTACAGAGTTAGAGGAAAGCCTATGTACGTTCATGCGGCACAAGACACATTAAAACCAGAAGATGTCCCACATATAGATAGAGAAATCTACGAGCTAGAAATAACAGGACATAGAAAATTAACATCTCCCCAGCTACTTAATGAAGTTAAAACGAGACTAGCACTAATCACACGAGGTGATTTTAGACAGGAAAAGATAATTTCAGAATATGAGAGTATACTCAAAGGTAGTCACAGAGAATTTCTTCTAGTTGATTTCAAATCTCACGTATCCTCTGGTACATATGTTCGTTCACTTTGTAACGACATAGGTGAAAGGTTAGGATGCGGGGGCATATCAATTGAAATAGTAAGAAAAAGATCTGGTGATTTTAATTTGAGTGATAGTATAAAGCTATGATTCTAAGTAAGATTTTTGCGTTTAAGTATAAATACATACTAAAACCTCTTCTTTTCCTTTTTGACCCTGAGGACATTCATGACTTTTTTACCAATTCTGGAGAATTTCTAGGTAAATCAAAAGTAGCAAAATATATAACTAATAAACTCTTTAAATACTCAGACAAAAGACTTGAACAGAATATCGCTGGAAGCGTTTTCAAAAACCCAATTGGGTTAAGTGCTGGATTTGATTACAACGGAAGATTAACACAGATATTAAGTGATGTAGGATTTGGATTTGAGTCTGTTGGCACCGTTACCTTTTCAGAATATTTAGGAAATACCAAACCAAGACTTGCCCGACTACCAAAATCTCAGTCACTACTTGTTAACAAAGGATTTAAAAGTGAAGGGATACATAAGGTTCTAAATGAAAGATTACTACCATGGGACAAAGAAAACTATACGGTTGGTATTTCTATTGGAGCTACAAACTCGCCTGAATGCTCTACCCCTAAAGCTCAAATCGAAGATATTTTAAAAAGTTTCAAAGCCCTTAAATCACATTCAAAACTAAATGATATTGGATATATAGAGCTTAATATTTCTTGCCCAAATGTATTAGGTTCAGGAAGTTTAGCAACTCCTGAGATGTTAAGAGAAGTATTGAGCAAAATTAGAAGCTTAGGAATAATCAAACCCTTATTTATTAAATTCCAACTTGAAATTGAGTGGGAACTTGCTAAAGAATTGATTCAAATAATGATTGAATATAAGGTAGATGCAATAATTGTTGCCAACCTACTAAAACATAGAGAAGATAAATATTTTAAGAATGGAGAGTTAGAAAAGGTAAATGATCTAAAAGGCAACTTTAGTGGTAAACCAACATTCGATCTAAGTAACGAGTTAATTGGAAAAGTATACTCAGAGTTTGGAGAGAAGATTAAAATAATAGGTGTAGGTGGAGTATTTAATGCAAAAGATGCTTACAAAAAGATTGAATTAGGAGCTTCACTTGTTCAAATGATTACAGGAATGATTTATGAAGGCCCACAAGTTATTGGCCAAATAAACGAAAGGTTAGTTGAGATACTCAAAGAAAAAGGGTTTAAAAATATTTCTGAGGCTGTAGGATCATCTTTTAGAAAGTAATTTGTAGGTAAATTCAACTGCAGCAGTACCTAATATAGTTACAAATAACAATATATATAGAAGAGTATTATCTTGCTGGCCCTTAATAACCTTGAAATTATAATCTTGAGTTATTGCCTCACTTGAAACAGTTGCTTCGTATCTATCTAAATATGAGTTTTCTCCTTGAGAATATGTCACATTAATCTTAAAATTATCTGGACAAACCTCAAACAAATATTTACCTGTATCAATTGTAGTAGTAGTCTGGAGTATTTTTCCTGAGTCATCTTGTAGCTCTAAAATTGTATTTTTTATACCCTTCTCGTTAACTTCTCTTAAGCCGTTATCATTTTCATCTATATATACAAACCCATCTAGTATTTGTTTGTTCTCGCAATCCATAATTTTAATGACAAAATATTTAAGGTAATATAATATACCATTCAATCTGGTACAATTGATAAATAATATATAGATAATACAAAATGAGTTATACATCTAAAGTTTGGGTATCTCATACCTCAATTTCTGATTTCCTTAAATGCCCTAAAGCCTACTATCTCAAGAATATATATAAGGATCCAAATAGTAATAATAAGATACAGATAATTAACCCTCACCTATCTTTAGGACAAGCTGTTCACGAGGTAATTGAATCACTTGCAACAATTAAGACTGATAATAGATTTGATATTCCATTAATAAAGAGATTTGATAGCGCTTGGGAAAATGTGAGTGGTAAAAAGGGAGGGTTTTTAAATATCGAAGAAGAGAATCTATATAAAAAAAGAGGAGAAGCAATGTTAGAAAGAGTTAGACTAAATCCTGGACCAATTGCAAAACCAGCAGTGAAAATTAATATGGAGTTACCAAACTTCCCACTAACAACTGATGGAGACCTAATTCTTTGTGGAAAGATTGACTGGCTAGAATATATTTCCGAGAGTAATAGTGTAAATATTATCGATTTCAAAACAAGCCAAGAATCAAAAGAGGACCCAGATTCATTACAGCTTCCTATCTACCATCTACTTGTCAAAAACTGTCAGAAATATAATGTATCTGGAGCATATTATTGGTATATCGAACAGAGTGACACACCTTCTGAGAAGACATTACCTGATTATAATCAGTCATATGAAAAAGTATTAGCAATTGCAATGAAAATTAAATTAGCAAGACAACTTGATAGCTTTAGTTGTCCTAATGGTGAAAGTGGATGTAGAGAATGTAACCCATATCAACAAATTATTAACGGAAAAGGTGAATTTATTCATACAGATTTAAGAAATAAAAAAGATGTTTACCTACTCTCTAGTTTGTACGAAGACAGAGAAGGTGAAATACTGTAAAATCTTGACATATTAAGGTAAAAAAGAGAATATAATTAGATATGAGACAGTTAAAAATTACATTGAATTTACGGTTCTTTATCTACCTAGCAATAATCATTGCTCTTCCAATAATAGTTCTACTAAAAAAAGATGAACTGTTTTCTTTCTATAAAAGTTTTACAAATAATCCATACAACGTAAGAATAACTAACTTAACTGATAAATCAGCAACAGTTACATGGTATACAAAATCTGATGACTTTGGATTTGTAATCTTAAATGGTGTGAAATATTATGATGATAGGGACGTTCAAATTGCTGAGAAGAACGCTTCATTAAATGATAATTCATTAAATATTGTATCAAACCGATACACAGTTCATCATGTAACTATTAAAGATATTAAGCCAGAAACTAAATATACTTTCTCAATTAGTAATAGTGTAAAAGAGTGGAAAGATAAAGATGTTAAAAGTGAGCTTGCGTGGTATGACCTACCAACAACTCAGAACCTAACTTTTACGACATTTTCAGAGAGTAAAACAACAATTACATCACCTTCTCCAGCTTTTGGAAAAGTAACTGTTAAAGATAAAGAAGGTAATAAATCACCAAGTATAGACAGTATTATATTTGCTCAAGCATATAACGGTAACCTTGAAGGGGAAAACAAGGACACTAAAACTCCTCAGTCCCTAATAAGTTCTTCTGTAACAAATTCTGAAGGAGGATGGGCAATCGATAAGTCGAACTTACGATCATCAACTGGTGAGAGACTAACTTCTATGAGAACAGGAGTTGATAAACTATTAGTATATGCTCAACTTTCATCTTCACCTACAGCTCCAGGTAGATACCTTAGTTGGGGAATTCAAGACGCACCTGATCAAGAATATGTATATGAAATTTGGAATAAGGAAGATACAAAATTATCTCTTGGATTAAAAGAAATAATAGCTAGCAGAGCTCTAGCTGCAGACGGAAATAATGATGACAATCCAAATCTTTGTTGTGCATTAAAGATTAGTGGAAGATCAGATTTAGTTGGAGATTTTGAAAATGACAAACCAGGAGATGGATGTGAAATATTTGATGAAGCTTTTGGTGGTAAGCAAGTATACGGTGGTACTTATGAAGGTTCAACAGAAGTAAAAGGTATTGACTCATACCAAGCATGCGAGAAAGTTTGGACAGATGCCGAAGTAGCTTCAACAAATGCAGCATACGATGCAGCACATCCACCTGTTGTTACTCCGACACCTACTCCTACACCAACACCAACTCCAACACCTAACCCTACTCCAAATCCTACACCTAACCCAACGCCTAACCCTACTCCTACACCTCCAAAACCACAAAACAATGTAACTAAAGATAGAAACGATGTCGCACAAACAGGAAATATTTGTTGTGTACTAACAATAGAAGGAAGAAGCAAACCAAGTAGAGATTTTGAAAATGGTGTTGAAAATAAAAGTTGTTTCGAACTATTTAAAGATGTAAGACCAGGTGGAAAGGCAATTACATCAATAATTCAAGATGTAAATGGAAGAGTAAGTGAAGACGCGTGTGTAAGTGGTAGCGTTATGCCACCTGTAAGCTCACCTGGCAATACTCCAGGAGGCTCAGTAGGAATCTCATGTGACACTTCAGCACCAGAGCAAGAAGTTGAGGGGATTGATAAAGATAAGTTTGCAGAACTTTGTTATAGAGGAATATATAACAGAGGAAAGACATATGCAGCTGAATGTTTTAATGATGTTGTATACAGATCAAGACTTGCCGGAGTTAACCCTGCTATGTCACTTGCTGTTTGGATGCATGAGTCAGCTTGTAGCAACTATCAGGCTGCAGGTGAAGTTGAGGATTTCGGTATACATTATGCAGATAATAGATACTTGAGTACTCCAGGAAACAGTAAATTTAACGAGCAATTAAACAAATTCGTTTGTAGAAATCACGACTTTGGTTCTTGTGATAATATTCCCAACAAACTTGTTGCTTGGGCAGCAATTTATGCCACAGGTACATGTAATGAAGCAAAAGGAATTGCATGGCTTGATATGATGAAAGAACAATGGAGTTGGTTTGCAGATAAAAGCGATTTCCCATCTTGGGTAAAAAACAATGCTCAAGATCAGTACTGTGATAATCAAACGAGATACGTTGCTGGTGAAGAGAGTAATTCTCTTTCATATAAGTTGCAAAACCTAGTAGGAAAGGCATTTGCTCAAGAAAGTAAAGGATTAGAATTTATTAAAACTGATGCAAATGGCGATAAATATACATTATACTTCACAGAAGAAGGACTATATGACATTGATGTAGATGGAGTTCGATCATATTCTGTTGTAGCTACTAAAGATAATAAATATCAATTCTATAGAGAAAAGAATAATACTCCTGGATATCAAGAAAACTTTGATGAGAGAGTTGAAGTAAAGTTAGACAAAATCAGAATTACTAAGGTTACAGAGACATTTACATATGAGCTACAGAAAGGATTTAACCTTCTCTCACTTCCATTCCTTCCTACAAAAGATAAATTCTCACCTCTTTCTGCTTCTGAATTTATAAAGCTAGCAAATCAATCTTCTCCAGGAACAGTTAAGGGAATACTTGAAATTGAAGATGGAAATTGGTCAAAAACATATATGTATGATGCAATAAATAACAATAATATGGGAAGTGATTTCAATCTAACATATGGTAAAGGATATGCCGTAATAACAACTAGAGATGGCGTAATTCAAATACCAGGAACTAAACTTCTAGATCCAGTACCAGTATCTCTAAATTCAGGTTGGAACTTAGTGGCTGTTCATGGTTACGAGCAAGAATATACTGCTCAATCGTTAGTAGAATCGATGAATAAAGTAGATGGAGTAACCGTTGAGAGTATTACAAGCTGGGATAAAACAAAAGGTAAATATGATACATTCCAAGTAAAAGACGGTGAAATATTTGGATTTGATTTCAAAATAGATCCTGTTCAAGGATACTTTGTGAAGCTTAAAACAACCACTGCCGAAGATTCTCTTGTTTGGGAAGGAAAGTAATAGAATATCCACAAATAATACTTCTAAATGGTGCTTCAAGTTCTGGGAAAAGTACTTTTGCAAAACAACTTCGATCAAGTATTGATTTCCCATACTTTGGATTTGGTAGCGACCAATTAGTCGATTCAGGAATGCTTCCAAAAGTAGATAGAAACAAACCAGATACAATTTGGTCTTGGAATATACATAGGCCAAAGTTTTTTAAAGGTTTTCACAAAAGTATAAAAGCATTTGCTGAATCAGGTCTCTATATAATAGTAGATCATGTCGTTGAATATCAGGAGTGGTTTGATGAATTAGTTGAGATATTAAATCCTTTCTCAGTACTATACATAGGTGTAACATGTCCAATTGAAGAGATCGAAAGAAGAGAAATTAAAAGAAAAGATAGATATATAGGTGAAGGAAAATCACACATTGACGATGGAATTCATACATGGAGTGATTATGATTTAGTAATAGACACTCACCTACAAACACAAGAAGAGAATATTTCCAAAGTATTAGAAAAAGTATCTACTTTTAATACAAGTGAAGGTGTGTTTAAGAAAAGTTATAGAAATACTCAATCTATTAGCAACTAAACTCAAAGGTAAACTCTAAGCGATTATATATTACTAATAATCGTAATTACAAAAAATGAAATGTAGAATACAGAAATTAATATCATTAATATTTTTGTAAATAATGAAGGCTGAAACTGTTTCTTTAATCCCATGTTTAGAATTAATGTAATTAATGCAATAACTCCCATTGCAAGAGCATTAAATATTGAACCAATTACAATTAACCATAATGGCTGACTTGCACCTGATAGAAGAATCAAACTACCAAAGATTATCTGGATAACAATGCTAATTACATATATCTGGTGACTTGTCTTTCCATATTTAAGACCAAAAACTTCCATACAAACCCTACCTAAAAGATCTAAAACTCCAAGTTGAACAGAGAAAAGCGCAAAAGCTCCAGCTAGAAGATACAATGTTGCAAAAAATACTCCCATATCAACAGATATTGCACCTGCTTGTAGGCCAATAAAGGTAATATCGTTATACAATGCACTTACTTGATACGTTAATACCCTACCTAAATATGACAACATTAATATTGTTGTTAAACCAATTCCTCCAAAAACAAATATATTTTCAAATATCTGAAATTTCCTATTTATCTTAAAATCTTTGCTTAGCGGCTTTTTCTCAAGAACATAATATGCCTGAGAAAGTAGAAGATTTCCCCCACTACCAGCATATACTATTGCTCCAAGAAGAATTGCAATATTTAAGTTAGAAGGTATTAAATTATATGCACTATACTGCCCTACAATACCTGTTAACATCTCTTTGAAAAGAGTTAAGTCAAAGTACCTAATGAACAGAATTAGAATAACTAGGAAGGATAATGGGATTATTATCTTAAGTAATTTCTCAATCCGATGATAAATATTCTTTCCAGCAAGAAGTACTACACCGGCAACGATTAAAACTAAAACAGAAATTATAGATGTATTTCCTTCATATCCAAACGCGTTAGAAAATAGATATCCAGAACTTGCAGCAAACCCTGGCCATCCAAACCCAAGTAATGTTGAGAGAATAAACCAAAAGCCAAACTTTTTTGAATATTCGTATGCTCCTTTTACAAGTGAATTCCCAGATACAAAAGCGTATCTTTGAATTTCAATATTTAGAATAATTTGTAAAACAATTCCAAGAAGTGCTCCCCAGAGTAATCCGAAACCAAAATGATACGAAAGGTACGGCCACAATATGAACTCACCACTTCCAATACCAAGTCCAATAGCAACCACACCAACACCAATTTGTTTTACTAAATCTTTTCTACTTATCTTTTCCATTATAGCTTTATTTCAAGAACTACCTGATTTGGACTCTTAGATCCATATAATTTGAACTCTTTACTCACATTTTTAAACAGATATGTAGACTTATTCCCGCTTCTTGAAGTTTCAATATTTAAGCCACCTAATTTTTTTCCATCAAGTGATTTATATGCCGCATCAGTGACAACATCAGTAAACACTAGCTCTAAATCATTTGATTGCATCTGAGCGGTTGCTGAAGGGACAGGCCTATTTGAACTACCAGATACAGTATATGTAATTGTAAGAATTCCACCTGCGTTAGAGAATGAATATGATAGAACTTTCGCATTATCTGCTGATAGCGCTCCATCAAGTGATTGTAAATCCTTAGAGAATGTATCACTTCCAAAATCCTCGTCTGAGGTTGTACTTGCACCTGGATATTTAACATCAACTTTAATTTCCCAACTATTATCTGCTAAATCTTTACTCGTTACTTTAAAAACTGTCTCTTTTGAAATTCCTATATCATATAATTCTTCTGTAGAATCACTACTTATATTATGATAAAGCTTAACAACGCCGTCTTTATTTATAGCCCTACTCTTTTGATAACCAATTCCAGTTGTGTCTTTTGTCATACCGGCAAAATCAACCCTAATAGCTGATTGACTAGAATTGTAACTTACTACTACATAAGGAATATCCATAACTTCGGAAGTTGCTCCTTGAGTTACGAAAACAAATGAATGATATCCATCCTCAGAAGTATCAGTTACTGATTTTAAAGTATATTTATTACTATTCTTACTTCCAACTGACTGTGAGCTATTCTTATAATCAGAAAAATCTGTCAAAGAAGGTGTCTCTGTTTCGCTATCCGTATCATTATCAACTTGAGTATCTGGATTAGTATTGCCATCTGTATTAGTTTCGGTATCAGTATTGGTATCTTTTGGAGTATCAGTATCTAAATCTTGATTCTGATTAGTATTTTGATTCCCATTTGAATTCTCAACGGGATTTTTCTCCTTCAGTAAAAACCAATAGACACAAAATCCTAAAATAGCAACGAGTACAAAAGCTATCACATAACCTAATATTGGTTCTTTCTCATTCATAATACTTATAAAATGAACTTACATATATTTCAGTATACCATTTAATTTAATGGGGTGATATTATAATTAATATGAAAGCCCTAAACATCAAAGACAGTGCAAAAAAAGAGCTCAGTGAGAAGATTTTACCTATTTTCGAAGTCACAAAAGAAAGCCCAGTAATCCCTACTTCTACACCAGTTGTTAAGAAAAGTTTAAACACGATAATTGTAGAAAACAAGATAATAATATTAATAGCCTCAGCAAGTATTTTAATATCTACACTTTGTGCGTTTTACTTATACTTTTTTGTATTTATGCTCCCTCCTGATCCTTCTCAGATAATAAAACTAAATGGTCAATATGTAGAGAGTGGAATTAGTAATAATGAGGTATTGGTAAGTGATATTAGTACTCCTACAGTACCAAAAACAGAGGTAAATCCTTTAAATGGTACCCTCTTTACCAAAGAAGAAATGGATAAGCTCTTAAAGAGAAGACCTGTTGCAGTAATGATAAATAATCATATGGAGGCAAGACCACAATCTGGTTTAAACCAAGCAGATATTGTGTATGAGGCTGTAACGGAATCTGGAATTACAAGATATATGGCAATCTTCTGGAGTCAGGGTCCAAATAAAGTAGGGCCAGTACGAAGTGCTAGACAATACTTTCTTGAATGGTTAAGCCCTTTTGACCCAATATATATTCATGATGGATGTGCACAAACTACAGACCCAAGAACTAATGCTTGTGGAAATATCTATACATATAAGATTAAGGATATAACAACTCAAGGATCTTGGAGATCAACAGATAGAGTTGCTCCACACAACGAATACAACTCAATAGTTAATGCTTGGGAGATCGGTAAGTCAAAAGATTGGGATCAGTTTCCAGAAAAGACAGAAGCATTAAAGTTTAAAAGAGATGCAAATTTTGAGCTTAGAGGAAAGAAAACTAAAGTAGAAATTACATATAGAACAGATATGTTAAATGGTGGAGCTTTCAATACACAATGGGTTTATGATAGAAATACAAATCTATATACCCATCGTGTCGGTGGAACAACAGATGTAGATTTAGATACTAAAAAAGTAATAACTGCAAAGAATGTAATAGTTGAAGAAGCCGAATTAATAGATGCTTTTGACGGAAAAGGAAGAGTAATAATAACTACAACTGGACAAGGGAAAGCTAAAATTTTAATGGATGGTAAGATTATAGATGCTAAGTGGAAAAAGAGCTCTAGAACAGACAGAACTAGGTATTACGACAGCAAAGGAGAAGAAATCCTATTAAACCGAGGAAAAATCTGGGTAAATTCACTACCCAAAGATAAGGGGAAATTTGCTATAATAGAGCAATAGATTAATAATAGAGGATATGCTAAAAAACATTTTGATTTCAAAAGTAAGAATAAAAGTATTAGAACAATTCTTTTTTAACCCTCTAGAACAGTATCACGTAAGAGGACTTGTTAGAATTTTAGACGAAGAGATAAACGCTATAAGAAGAGAGTTACTCAATCTTGAATC
>CAZIIC010000002.1:0-27109 GCA_964539195.1 uncultured Candidatus Saccharibacteria bacterium | reverse complement strand
TAATACTAAAAGCATCAACTTTAGGACAAAAAATTGCTAAAATCGGTACTCAAAGTGGTAAAGTCGATGCGATTGTAATTTCAAATAGTTTCCTTACTAATCAATACAATGATGATAACGACATCGATATTCTCTTTGTAGGTGACTTTGATTTGAGAAAACTAGCTCAAAATATGAAAGATTTTGAATCAGCTCAATCAAAGGAATATAGATACGCAGCACTATCTTTACAAGACTTTGACTTTGGAAAAAAGAAAAGAACTCCTGTAATATTAAATGTAATTTCAAATGATTTTGTAGTTGTAGCAGGATCAGTAAAGAAACTTGTAATGTAATATGGGCATCAAACTTCCAAGAATAAATAAAAAAGGGATAGTTAATTACTTCTTTCTAGTATTTGTAACTGCTTTAATTCTTTTCCTATTTATATTCTCACTTCCTCAAACCGAACAATACTTAAAACTTCCTAGCAATAGTGTAAATATTACTGATTCAAAGTTTTGGGATAAAACATTTATTGCAGAACTAAACTTTGAAGGAATTAATCCTTCAGACAAATGGAATCTTATTAACTCAGTTAAAAACAACTTATATTCAAGACTGAATAAATATGGTGTTGAGATGGTTAATATTGTTTATAAAGATGGCGAAAAGATCGGAACATTTAATATAAATATAAGGTCATCTAAAGAATTACAAAGAGTACAAGCTTTAGTAGCTCAAAATGGAGATTTAAAAATTGTAATCAAAAAAGATGAAGCTAATTTCCAAGACGAAAAGAATCCATATGCGGCGTATCTTCCTGATAATTATAACGACAGTAACTTAAATAAGTCTGACTTAAGAACTATTTATGTTACAAAATTAAAAACTACTTCTGATGAGTATGCATACTTTGGAATAATTAAGCCATGGATTTGGAATACAGGTAAATATAATAAGTTTTTGAGTGATAATGGTGGTAAAGATGGTGGTATCAATGTAGACGGGTTTGTAACACCTACATCAATTCCTCTACTTTCAGGATCTTCCTCACAAGGAGCTGCAAAACCAATCTTTGCCTTTCTTGTAGGAACTGATATTGAAAATTCAAAAGCACAAGGAATAGTACTTAACTCAACTCCACTACCATCAAACTATACATTTAAAGAAGTCAAAGATAATCAGCCAAATAATATAAGTTATAACTACTACTTAGTGTTTGGAGCCTTAGTTGGATCAATTCTCGTATCACTTTTAGTTTCAAAATATGTATTCAAAAGTGAATTTACACTTCCCGCGCTTTCAATATTGGTTGCATTTACATTGTTAATCTCATACTTGAAATTTACACAAACAGAAGTACTTTCAATTTCACTTGTTTTGACTTTGGGAATAACAACATTGTTTACAATCATTTTCACTCAATCAAAAAACAAACTTTTTGTAAGTATTCCATTTATGATACTTTTAGTATTAATGGCTTTCCCTAACAAATCATACTTCACTCTATTTGCTCCGTATACACTAGTACTTTCTGTACTTGTTATATTACTTTCACCATTACTAAAAACATATCTAGAATTATTTAAGAACACATTAAGAAGATGAACGAAGTCATTACAATTCTCCACCAATACACAATTTATGAATATGTAATGTTTACAGTTTCGTATGCACTAATTGTTATCCTATTTATTTTCCTTTCAACAGTTATTCCTAAAATATATACTGTTAAAAATAGTATGTTGAGTATGGTTTTAGTATTTGCACCTTTGATATATATTGTTACACAAATACTGGTTAACTATTTTACTAAAACAGTTATCCCTTTTATCAATCCCCTCCTCATTACTTACTTAATTACATCAGTATTTTTAGTTTTAACATACTTCTTCAATGAGAGTTCAAAATTGAAAGTATTTATGTTCTCGCTACTCTTCCCGCTTATGATTGTACCTCTAATCCTTACCAATATATTCGCGCCAATTATGTTTCTCCCATATGTTGTTTCTCACATTTTTGTTTCCCTTCTAATTATCTCGCTATCTGCTAGATATCATGCCTAAGATAGTTGTAATCTCTGGTCAAACAGCAAGCGGTAAAAGCGACTTAGCTCTGACTCTTGCTAAAAAGTATAATGGAATAATCATAAATGCAGACTCAAGACAGATATATAAAGAATTGAATATTGGAACTGCAAAACCAACACCTGAAAGTATTTCAAAAGACAAAACCTGGTATATTGAGAATATCCCCCACTATCTATTTGGATTTGCCTCAATTGAAACTGAATACAATATATATAAATATCAAAAGGATGTTCAAAAGATAATAGAAAGAAATCCAAATAAAACAATATTTCTAGTTGGAGGTACTGGGTTATATATTGATAGCATAATACATGGATATATACTTCCGACATTACAAGAATCAGTTAGAGAATATAGAAATCTTGATTTAGGTCAATTAAAAGAATTAGTTGGAGATAAAATAAATCAACTCAATGAGAGTGATAGAGAGAACCCTAGAAGGCTGATTACTCTATTAAAACAGAACGAGAAACCAAATACTAAACCTCTCTCAAGCTATATATACTTAGTGTTGGACGTTGAAAGTGAAATACTTAAAGAAAGAATTGCCAATAGAGTTGAAAGTATGTTTAGTAACGGACTGATAGAAGAAAATGAAGAGATCTTTAAAATGTACAATGACTACTCATTACCAAGTTTAAATACAATTGGGTATAAAGAGTTTAAGGAGTATTTTGAAAAGAAGATTACAATTGAGCAAGTTAAAGAATTGATAAGAATACATACAAATCAGTATGCTAAAAGACAGAAAACATGGTTTAAAAGAAATAATGAGGTTAAGTATATAAAAAACTTAGAAGAGGCAGATCAAGCAGTCTCAAACTTTCTTAAGAATTTATAACCTTCAGGTGTAGTTTGAACTAACCACATATTTGTTGATTCAAAGCTAATATCATTTAGATTTAAACCATCGTTTATATTGTGTAAATCACTTACAATATTTCTATACTCTTCATTTGTTAAATCCTTACTCACTCTTCCTAATGTTAGATGGGGAATATAATTTGAATAGTCAGGGGTACTAATTAATTTTCTAAGTGAAAATACTAAATTCCTAAGGTGTTCACCTCCGTCTTTTGTAGTTATATAAAGTAGTTCTTTATACTGTCTATTTATTCCCAATTCACATTTATCAAATGAAATTTTGAATTTAGGAATAATTAAATTCTTAAGTTTATTATTCAACAAGAACATCTGAATGAAATTGAGGTTTGCACCTAGAAATACTAGCGTAACATGAAAGTTCTGGGGGTTGGTCCAACGAACATTAATACCTTGTCCATCAAAAACTCGACCAACTTCCCCAACAACTTTCCTTATCTTATGATTACTTTTTTCATCAGGAAAGAACCCTAAGAAATAGTTACTCATTATTTTTCAATCTTATCAAAACCTGTAAATGGTCTTAATACTTCAGGGACAGTTATACTTCCATCTGCATTTTGATATGTTTCAAGAAGAGCAACTAACAATCTACTTGTAGCTAATCCTGATGCATTTAACATATGAACATATGCTGGTTTACCACCATCTTTTGGTTTGAACTTAATCTCACCTCTTCTAGATTGATACTCTCTTACATTTGAGATTGAACTTACTTCATAGTATGTATCCAAAAATGGCATATATACTTCAACATCGTAAGTCTTAGCGGCTCCTGCTGAACAATCAGCAGCGGCTAGTTTAGTTACCCTATAATGTAGCCCAAGATCTTCTACAAGCTTTGTAGCTCTATTTAATAGCTCTTCTAGGGCAACTTCAGAGTATTGAGGTAATGTGTACTGGAACATTTCAACTTTGTTAAACTGATGCATTCTCATCAATCCTCTCTCATTTGCTCTATAACTTCCTGCCTCTCTTCTATAACATGGAGTATATGCAAAGAACTTCTTAGGTAGATCTTCTTCAGCTAGAGTCTCTCCTCTATAAATATTGGCAAGTGCACTTTCTGCAGTTGGTAACATGAAGTTTCCATCTTGAACCCAATATACATCTTCTTTGAATTTTGGAAGTTGTCCTGCAGTTACACCTGATTGTTCATTTAACATATGTGGTGGCATTACCATTTGGTATCCATCCTTTGTGTGCTCAGAAATGAAGTAGTTAATTAAAGCCCACTCAAGTCTAGCTCCCTTGTCTAAATACATTGGAAAACTAGCTCCTGCCATCTTTGCAGCTCTTTCAAAGTCAAACAGTTTCAAATCATTACCAAGATCAACATGATCTTTAAGTTTGAAGTCAAAAGTTGGCTTTGTACCTTGTTCTTTAATTACTTGATTACTCTCTTTTCCACCTGCAACAACATCTTCATCAGGAATGTTAGGAAGAGCAAGGAGTAAGTCTTCAAGTTTAGAATCATATTCTCTTAATTCTTCCTCTGCTTTTTTAACATCTTCAGCGAGTCCTTTTAACTGTTCTACTTGTTTTCTAAACTCCTCACTTCCTTTACCAGTCTTAGCCATTATTTGATTGAAGCTATTCTGTCTACTTCTTAAGTCTTCAAATTCAGCTAGTTTCTGTTTCTTGATGTTATATGTCTCAAGTATTAACTCTAAATTCAAATCCTTCTCTTCCATCCTTTTAAGCAATCCCTCTTTTACCTTCTCCTTATTTTCGATTATTAATCTAATATCTATCATATTAATGTTTTTTAAAAATTATCTATCATTGAAATTGTGTATATATGTTTAGTTGATCGGTGTTACCGACCTGATGAGAATGATGATGTAATACTAAATATATATTTCATTGGTTTGATTATACTACCTGCATACTCAATTGAGAACTGGATTATTATAGGATATAATTAGTCATTACTTTTGAGTTAAATTCGATGACATTATTAAATATTCAAACAGGTGAGACTAAGGAAAACATTATTAACCAGAATCAAAGATTCACAGACTTCTTTGAAGATGTAGTAATTAATCACTTTCTAATCATGAATGATCAAGAACGAGACGAAGTTAGTAACACATACTCAACAGATAATAATTTCAAAATCGAAATAATTTCTTTTGTAAAAGAATGTCCAACCCTATTTTTGGTAACACAAACAGTAAGGGCTATGAAGAAAAGAATTACAAGATTAGAATTACAACATGAATTATACTTTGGTAACTTTGAAAGATTTAAACATTATATTGTTGAGGTTGCAGGAAATATAGGGAAGTTTTTTTCTGATAAAGAAAACTTCGGTGAATTTTTACATCAATGGACAAGACAAGCTGTAGGTTGCCTGGTACATAAACTTATATACAAAGTTAAGACAGTCAATAATTACTTTAATTATCAAAAGTGTATAATATCGTTCTATGCCAATTTCTGAATCCGAAATAACAATTATAAAAGTATTTGGTTCGTTTGATGCTAAACCTATGTGGAGTTTTCTTAATTTTTCAGCGGATGTAATTTATGGAATTTCAAGAAAAAGAGGTTGCCTTGAGTTATGTTCAGAAGACTCTCTACTTTCAAGCATCGCTGATATGTTTAATAAATCGATAACCGATTCCTCAAATATTTCTATAAGTATTATGCTAGCGTATGTTTATAAAAATATTTATAACTCTTCTGAGAGAGCAACTATAACACCACCTGAAGAGGATCTTGTATACCAAAGATGTATTGCTATTGAGAGAATTTCAAGGGCGTATAATATTGACCTAGATATTGTATTACCTACTTCAATCCCAGCTCTTGTTTAATACCTCT
The DNA here is from genome assembly GCA_964539195.1 of uncultured Candidatus Saccharibacteria bacterium. Classification (GTDB taxonomy): domain Bacteria; phylum Patescibacteriota; class Dojkabacteria; order SC72; family SC72; genus JAJTYH01. The sequence continues at coordinate 21,326 of CAZIIC010000002.1, read as the reverse complement.
CATTGCTTCAAGAGTTATTGTTACGTGTTCTTCTAGTGATACTCCTAGTTCTTGTGCACCATTAGTTATATCTTCTCTATTTACTCCTTTTGCAAATCCTTTATCTTTAAACTTCTTGATTATTCCTTCAACAGTTAATTCTGAGATTTGATTTGGTTTCATTAGTGCGTAAGCAACTATAAAGCCTGTAAGTTCATCTACAGCAAACAATGCTCTATGCATATTGTTGTGCCTTGTACTTGGGTCTGTTCTATTTGCATGCCCTACAATCCCTTGAATGATATCTTCATCAGCACCTTCTGCTCTTAATATTTCATATCCCCACTCTGAAGGATGTGCTTCTTTCATCTTTTCATAATCAAAATCATGTACTAATCCCAACACACTATACTTTTCTTCATCTTCACCAAACTTTTTAGCATATGCTTTCATTGCAGATTCAACAGCTAACATATGTTTAATTAGATTCTTATTCGTAGTATATTCCTCTACTAATTGATATGCTCTTTCTCTTGTTAACATGTTCATATTTATATATTTTAATTTATTGATTTTACTACAATTCACCGTATATTTCAGTATTAATAGTTTTGAAGAATCTTAATTACTTTACGAAGATATTTAGGATATTTGTATAGTAGGTGCTCAGAGCTAGACTTCGCAAATTCAAGAACATGATCAAGATCACCATCAATTCCACTCCATACTTCCCACTCAAATTGATTATCTGAAATAGTCTTATACTTTCTAAAACAATCCTTATTCTGCTTTGCCTTTCTATTCTCTGATGAATACCCTTCCAAAAACTCTTCTAAAAATATGTCTGCCAAGTATGTAGACGGAGGTAATACGCCACAATATGCCCAGTATGAATTAGAAAATATTGGGTTATGGACATCACCTTCAATATCTAAAGTCTCAATTACAATGAATGACAATTCTGAATTACCATATTGACGGCATGAAGCTCTATCTAATGTGATCTGATCAATAATAGAGAATCCATCTTTCAACTAATTACCTCCTTGTCCTGAATATTTAGTTAAAGCAAAATACCAAAACTTTCTAGCTATTAAAAGGAATGTAGAGCTAACAAGTATTGCTAGAACTGCATATCTCCAATCATATCTTCCGACAAGAAGCCCAGCAGGAACAACAGACACAAATGCAATTGGAAAAAGTGTATAAAAGATGAACTGAGCATTAGAACTCCAAATTTCCATAGGGAATCTCCCTGCATTAGTTAAGTTCTTTTTAATTTCTCTTAAACCGTTTTTAACTTGTATGAAGTCAAAGCTTGCAAATATCAGTTCTAAACTAAACCAAACAACAAAAGCACATGCAATTGCAACAATTCCAAACAGTATGTTTACTAATGTTAGCTGTTCAATATTTCTTGCAAAATAGTAGACGATTAGGAAAAATCCAGATATGGCAGTCATTGCTTCATCTATAAAGAAGTCAGGAAATGATGCACTAAAGATAGATGATAGAGGTTTTAGAAGAAGTACATCAAATTCACCTTTAAGTATCTTTTCCTCAATTCTCCAATGATTAATAGCAAAGAAAGCCCATGAGAAATAGTTGATCATATTAAACACTCCTGAAAGAAGATACATTTGATCTTCACTCCATCCAGCAATATTATCACCATTACCAATAACAGCTTTTATGAAAATGATTTGAATACCTACAAGCATTATTCCTCTTAATATTCTTACCATTACTTCTAATCTAAATGTAACTGCCTTGCTTAAACTAAGACGAAGTGTTGCTAGCCAAACTCTAAAATAGTATCTAATTGTTTTAAATACCGTAAGCTTCATATTTCTTTACTGCAAGTCTAAAAAGTAATTTATACATTACAACCAATATTAATATCCAAATACCAGAGATTACGAAACCATAGAATATTTCATTTGGAGAAATAGTTCCCATTAATATTTCAATTGGAAATGAGAGTGTATATCTAAAAGGTAGAATTTCTAGCCAGAACTTTGCCCAAGATGGATAAGCAACAAGTGGAATACCCTCACCTGAGAGAAATATTACAGCATGTTCATAGAAAGTTCTTAGTCCAATTATTTGATTAACAAAAAAGCTAATTAGTGCAAATGTATTTCCAAGTAGGAAATTAATGAGAAAGGCTATTAATAGAGCAAGTATAAATAGCATAATATTCTCAAAGCTATTAATAATTTCAAACCTTCCTCTAAAGATAAAGAAAGCCGCAATCAACATTGGAATTAACATTGTTATCCGCAATACTCTTGCACCAATACTAATTCCAAATGTTTCAGCTAAATAGTTGAATGGTTTTAGAAGGTATTTGGAGAATTCTCCAGATATAACAACATCCGTTACATAGTTAACAGACCAGTCTTTAGTTAATTTTGATACAAGCGTTACTAAAAAGAAGTATGTAATAACCTGAGAGATTGTTAGGATACCACCGCTTTTTGCAACGGCACTCCATACAACACCAAGTATCAGAGGTTGTAGAGCATCAGATAGTACCCAGATAAATATTTGCCATCGATATGTAAATTCAGAAATCACATACATTTTGGCTTCCTGATATACAATATTTAGAAATTGTTTAGGATTTTGTACTAGTATCGCCATTGTTTTCCTGTTCTAATTGTTTTAATTTCCACATAAACAGTCTACCACGATTTGGTGTTGCATTGGGATAGTCAACTGCAAAGCTAAACGCTCTTTCTAGCATTACCCTAGGCTTCTCTTTTGCCAATTTAAAATACAGTGCTTTATGTCCTACATCCCCTAACTTTACAGCTAACCTAAATCCATAGTCTTGAAACTCTTTAGTAATGTGCTGTCTTTTAATTTTTAGTTTATCTGTTATTTCTTCCCTCTTTTGAGAAAGAATATCTTGAATACTATCCATTATTTATATAACGAAAACTTTTTAGTTAAATTACCAACTTCTTCTTTGTCACCAAAGATTCCAATACCGCAGATTTCAAGATCTTTAGATTCTTTCTCAGCGTATACTTTTGCTAATTTATCATCAATTCCTGTATCAATCATATCCATTGTATAGATTAGGTACTTAACTTTTTTATTTGTATTAAGTGTATCCATTAATGTTTTAAGTTGATTACTACTTGCGCTAAATGCTAGCACTGGATATTGAGAGTTTGCAGGTAGTGTAACACCATCTTTTGTTTCGAAACTGCTTCTGGATAGTACAGTTCCTTTTTCTAAGGTATTTCCTAACATTGCAGTTAAGTGACTAACGGTATTTAGTAATTTCCAACCTGAAAGATTTTCGTTTACTATTGTTACAAACTTCTTTGAAAGATCTTGTTTTACATTTTTAACCTCTTCTTTATGTGGATCTATATATTCAATAATATCTGAGTATATTTTCTTAGTAGTGTTATCAAGTTCCCATCTCATAGGTGGAAAAGGTACACCTTCTCTTGCTGTAACATTTTCAAGAAACCAAAATACTCTCTCAGACATACCAAATCCGAATGCTGGTGGCATTCCATACTCAAGCATTTCAACATAATCAATATCCATCATTTGAGCTTCATCGTCTCCTGCATCTCTCATTTTCTGTTGCTCTAAGAATCTATTTATCTGGTCAAGTGGATCATTCAATTCTGCCCATGAGCTAGCCATTTCACTACCTGCGATAAATGGTTGTGCTCTTTGAACAATCTTTGGATTCTTATCATCTGCTTTGGCAAGAGGTGAAAAGAATGTTGGGATGTTAATAATGAAAGCTGGACCTCCAATACTTTCTCTATGTATTTTCCAAAGTGTATCAACTAACCTACTTCTATTCTCAACAACTTCTGCCCTTGGATTTTCCTTCTTTAATACTTCTATTAGCTTCTCAATTGGATCATTATATATATCAATTCCAAATCTCTTCTCCATTTCATTTCCGAAGTCTATTCTTTCCCATTCTTGTGATAGGTCAACATCAAATCCTCGAATATTAAATTGAGTTTTTCCATATACTTTTTCAACTACATATCTAAACATTTCTTGTGTAAATTGCATTCCCATATCTCTATCTGCATATGCCCAATAAAATTCCATAGCGATATGCTCTGGCAAATGTTCTTCACTAAATCCTTCGTTTCTAAATCTAGGTCCTAAATCAAAGACTTTCTCAAATCCACCTCCTATTAATCTCTTAAGTGGTAGTTCATGGGAAATTCTTAAGTAGAAGTCAGTATCAATTGCATCAAAATGTGTAACAAATGGTTTCGCGTCTGCTCCACCAGTAGTATGTTCTAAAACTGGGATATTAACTTCATAAAATCCCTTGCTCTTTAAAAATTCTCTGACAGCACTCCAGAATTTACTTCTTCTTTTAAACATTTCTCTAACTCCAGGGTTCATTGTCATATCAAGATATCTTCTTCTAAATCTCTCCTCTTTGTCTTGTATTCCGTGCCACTTTTCAGGTAGAGGTCTTAAGGATTTTGAAAGAATTGTAATCCCATTTACGAGAATTGATATTTCGCCTGTATTTGATTTTGTAATCTCTCCTGAAACTTGAAGGATATCTCCAATATCAAGAAGTTCAAAATCATTCCATCCTAATACTTGATCTTTTGTTTCTTTAGGCATTACTTCGTCCTTGATGTATAGCTGTATTTTTCCGCTATCATCTTGAAGATTACCAAATATGATATGACCATGTTCTCTCCAGGTCATTAGTCGTCCTGTTAGAGTTACATTCTTTCCCTCATACTTCTCATAGTTTTCAAGTATCTCTTTATTTAAGAACTCCTTGTTTGATGAAGCTGGGTATGGGTTAATTCCTAACTCTCGTATTTTTTTAATTTTCTCAATTCTATTTAGTCTCTGTCCAACTAGTGAGCTTTGTGAATCTTGCATATTAATATTTGTTTAAATTATTTTATTTAGTTCTTGTAGAAATATATCTCTACTTAAAGTTATTAACTTTGAATCATTGGCTAGTACCGTTCCAGTTATTTCAATCTTTGCCCACTCTGGCGCTACATATTCTCGAGCTTCCTTTTCAGTTTTAAATTCTACCTCGTATCTAATTAATCCTGTATATTCTCCGTCATATACTTTCACAGCCCTATTTCCACTTGTTAGTGATTCTCTAGATATATAATCATTAGATGTACTTTTAAGAGTATTAAACTCACCTTCAGATATTGTAACTTTTATACTCTTCCTTGAAAGTGCGGTTGCTTTTTCTTTTCTTTCTAGTTCATACTGATCACCTTTTCTCTGCACTCTTAACTCCACATTATCATCAGTAAAGATTATGTATCTTAGATATGGAATCGGAGTACATTTCATAAATTCGGCAGGTATTTTATCCAATATCCACTTTCTTTCAATTTCCATATTCAATAATTTTTAAATTAAAAAAGCACCTTTCACAAACGATAACAAATATTATCATTTATGAAGGGTGCTATATATACACGGTACCACCTTCGTTTTAACTCTTAAACTAATTACGATAGTTACTCGTCTGGTTCTACACTTTTAAAAAGTTCTTCCAGAGGTAAATAGGTCTTAGATTACTTATATGTATTACCTTTTTACACTTTACAAGGTTCACTTTAAATACTTTTTAAGGTCATTCCTATTTATTACCTTAATCGATTATATCACATTACTCAAAGATGATTTTCAAACTTCCTGCTCCTACATTTGCATTGAGTTTTAGCATGTAGCTACTCTCTAAACTAGGTGTATATTCATAATCACCTTTAGTAGCAAGTCCTCCAAAAGTCTTTATCTCTTTACCCTCTTTATTAATTGTTATGTTACCTACTCCGACATTGTATGTAAGTGAAACGTTTGAATCTTTAGGAAGTCTTAATACAACTTCTCCTGCTCCTACACCAAGGTTTACTAAATTAGGTTTTGATTTTAATTCAAGATTTAATTGACCTGCTCCGACATTTATCTCTGTTTCCGTGAGGTTTAGTTGATCCAAAGTTATATCTCCTTGACCAGCTCCAAGATTCAAATTTAGTTGGGTAGGTAATGTTGTATTTCCAACTACAAAGCTAAAGTCTGATTCGTATTTATTCCAAAATCCAAAGTGCAACTTACTTGGTTCGCTTTGATAGAAATTAACATTTAACTTATCACCAGATACTTCACTAACTACAGATGGTGTAAAGAAGTTCTCAGGATATTTACCAGAAACTTCCAAATACTTTTCTGTTTCGTAATCCGTTAAGTCAAACTTAGTTGCTCCTATTTGAACATCAAGAATTCTTTCTTTAATATTATCACTTGGAAAGTCCTGAGGCTTTACTTCTGTCTTGTATTCTGCGGTTACAATCTTGCTTTGTGGTCCAAATCCGTTTTGAGAATTAAGCATAAATGGAGCTGGGAAAAGTAAGGCAAGGATAATTAAAACATCAATAATTATATCAATTACAAGATTAATCCATTTACCCCAATCGAGTATCCCAACCATAATCTTTAAACCACCTACAACAAAGAGTATTGGCCAATATTTAAAGAAAAGTAGAAATAGGTTTGACCAAGAGATTAGGTTAAAATTTCCAAGAAGAAAAAGAGTTCCTAGAAATATTAAAAATACTGCGGTTGAAATTCTTTCTATATTACTTTTCATCCTTTTTTCCTACTAAAATTGATAGACCAATAAAGATTAAGATTAATGGCCAGAAATTAGAGAATAACCAACCAAGGTTTAACCATTGAATTAGTCCTAAGTTTGCAAATACTAGATAAACTCCAAAAAGAGTTAATGCCAATCCGAAGAAGAGTTTAACTGTATTTTGATTATTTTTATCGTTTGCCATTCTATCTACAGTCTTTTCAAATTCTTTTGTATTCTTCTTAACAACATCACTTCCACTCATTTCTTCATCCCCTTCTTCAGGCATTACTATCCATAAGACAATATAAATTAATATTCCAGAACCAACTGTAAAGGTTACTAGTACAAATAGTAATCTAACGATTATTGGGTCAATTTCAAAATATTCAGCCAGTCCTGCAGAAACACCTGCTACCATTCGGTCTTTTTTAGACCTTACTAACCTCTTACTACTTGTTTCGCTCTTTTTCATTAATAATTAGTATTAAAATATTAAATCAAGCCAAAGGGATGATGAAGCACTATCTTGAGCTCCTTTTACATCCTCATCACTATCTTTTTCATCCTCTACTTCTACTTTTTCCTCTTCTTCAGGTTCGTTTCTTCCAGAATTTTCAGTTCTATCTTTATCATCTTCCTTTCCTGAGTTACTCTTTGTTCTATCATCTTCTTTCTTTTCATCCTTTGTAGTTGTTTTCTTATCGCCTTTCTTATCATCATTTTTATCTTCGTCCTTTTCATCTTCTACCTTACTTTCATCTTCGTTCTCAACTTCAACTCCTGATTCAGATTCGTTCTCATTTGATACTTCATCCCTTACTTCCAAAGAATCAATTCTATCTCTAAGTGATGAGATCGCTTCTTTTGCTAGTTTTGCATTTGTATATGCATCTTTAACTTCACCGTTTGTAAGGGCTACTTTTGCCATTTCAATCTGTGCTCCAACTCTTTCAAGTTCAGAAGCAATTAATACAGCATCAGTTTCTGCAATTTTCTTTTCGTTTCTCTTTTCTTCTAAATCTTTTTTAGTTTCAACTAACTTTTCACTTGCTTTAAGTATTGTTTTTGTCACTTTCTCAATACTTAAACTTCGGTTTTCTGATTCATCTTCATTTTCGCCATCTGAGTCATCAACAAGAGCCTCTACAGCGTCATCATCTAATTCTTCAAGTATTGATGAGGTCTCAACTAACTCAGTTTCAACTTCTGCATCAACATCAGCGAGAATATCAACTAACTGATTACTAAATTCTGTTGTCTTTATAGCAATCTCGTTTGCTAAAACAATATCTTTTTGGTCACCAGTTTCACTATTAAAAGCACTAATTACTTCCTTAATATTTTGATTAAAGTCTTTAATTAACTGTTTAACAACTTCATTATCAGTACCATTTGCATCCTGTGCATATGTTTTGAAAACAAAAGAGGTAACATTGTTTTTTCCAGTTACAAACTTAACTTCACTTAATCGTTCGTTTGCAAGTCTTAAGTTAAGGTTTCCGTACGCCCTATTTCCCATCATTTTTGAAACATTTAAGGACAATGATTCCATATATCTATCAACAGCATACATTGGTTGTCCTGGATTTGAGGTGTCAGATAATACTAAAACTCCGGAAGATATTCCAAATACAATTGCAAACGTTAAGACAATCAGGGCTAGTTTTTTCATACAAAAATAGTTTTAATTAATACTAATAATATACAACTAGAGTTAGACAATAACAACCTGAGAAAAACTAAAACTTGAGGAGAATCAAACCAATAATCACGGTTATAACACCTACGAACTTAACAAATAAATCGCTTCTTTCTTTAAAGAAAATATATCCACCAGCGACAGCCACGAGTATTTTAATCTGACTTAAAGCACCTACAAGAATTACCAATCCTCCTAAACCATAACTGGCAATATTGAAGTAATAAGCGGTTGCCATAACAGCTCCTGCTCCTAATGTATATCGGTAATACTCATTAGAAACTGTTTTTAAATTCTTTAAGGATCCATTTAAATATGCAAGAACAAAGATAGCCAATGTTGTTGTTGAAATATTTATGAAAACCCAAAATCCAGGTGAGAAGTGTATACTTGCTACCTTATCAACAATCACCGTAAGGCCAAAACAAATACTTGCTAGTAGCTGAATTATCACCCACTTATTAAATACAAACTTTCCTTTTCTTAGAGACGAAAATAATATTCCAGAAAGTACCAACATCAACCCTACAAACTTTATCCAACTTACTGTTTCTCCAAGAAGTAGGAATCCACCTAGTGTGTAAGTGATAATTGAGAATCTACTCAGTAGCATCTGTTCTGAAACAGGTAACTCTCTCATTGAAGTAAACATACCCCAGAAGGCAAAAGTAGTAAGCAGCATTGATGCAAATATTAATAACCAATCAAGGAAACTAGTTGAAATTAAAATCCCCCCGTTGTTTAAATCGTAAACCAATAAGAATACTGAAACTAAAGTCGAAGCTAAATTAAAGATAAATGAGGATAGCCAAGGATTATCTAGTAGATTAGCTACTTTCTTATTCAATAATGTACCAATTCCATATAGAATTCCTGCAATTAGGGGATAGATATAAACCATAGTATTTTATTCAAAACTTTCTACTTTGCTCATGAATTCATCATTAGATATTGTCATAAGTATTAATCTCCTGTCTTCATCATCGCCAAGCAAAAATCCATGGATTAGAGCGAACTTAATTAGGTTTTTGATTTTAATGCCTACTCTAGGTTGAGACATTTTTTCGTTCCACACCTCTCCATATGAATCAACAAATACTGAGGTGTAATTACTCTCCGTTATTACTACATGACATTTCTTATTATTTGTTTCTGCGCAATAAAATAGAGGAAATTCAATTGTTCCATCATGCGTATAAAATCCTTCTGGGTAAACGTAACAGACTGATGCAGCAGCTAAAACTTCCTCCCCAAAGTACTTTGAGTACTTTGATCCTTGCAAAAGCTCCAAATCTTCTACTAGATGAGGAGTTTGAAAAGTATCAGGCGCTAACTCTCCACTAAATATTACTTCAGTTTCTTCGGGTGAAGCCTTAAACAATAAACTCCTAAAATTATCAACAATTTGTCTGTTCATTACCATTTTGGGATTATACTAAACAAGTGATATACTTACAATTATGCAAAATAACGATACATTAGCCAAAATTACGGCCCTCTCTAAAAGAAGAGGAATTCTCTTTCAAAACTCTGAAATATACGGAGGTATTGGTGGATTCTTTGATTATGGACCAGTAGGTGTTGAAATGAAGAACAATCTAAAAAGATTCTGGTGGAAATTCATGGTAGATGACAGAGATAATGTTGTAGGTATTGACGGCTCAATCATTACTCATCCTAAAGTATGGGAAGCAAGTGGTCACATTTCTAATTTCAATGACGAACTTGTTGAGTGTAAAAAGTGTCATAAGAGATTTAGACCTGATTTAATTGATTACGCTAAAGAGTGCCCAGAGTGTAAAGGTGAATTTACAACTCCTAAAAAGTATAACCTAATGTTCAAAACCGAAGTGGGTGTTGTAGAAGGCGAAAAGATGGAAACATATCTAAAAGCAGAAGCTTGCCAAACAATATATCTTGATTTTAAAAATGTTGTAGATAGTTCTAGAGTTAAAGTGCCATTTGGTATTGCACAAATAGGTAAGGCATTTAGAAATGAAATAACTCCAGGTAAGCTGCTTTACAGAGCTAGAGAATTTGAGCAGTGGGATGTTCAATTCTTTGTTCATCCAACTGAAATGGATAAATGGTTTGAATATTGGAAAGAAGAGAGAATGAATTTCTACAAACTCCTTTATAGAAAACCAGAGAACCTTAGATTTAACCAACATAAGGAGGACGAATTAGCTTTTTACGCTAAAAAAGCCTTTGATATTGAATATAATACACCCTGGGGTTGGGCAGAAAACGAAGGTATTCATTGGAGAAGTGATTATGATTTAACTCAACATTCAAAATTTAGTGGTAAAGATCTTTCATATGTAGATCCAATTACAAATGAAAAATATCTTCCATGGATTGTTGAAACTTCAGGTGGTGTAGATAGAACATTCTTGTATATGCTTCTTGATGGATATGAAGAGGAAGTACTAGAAAATGGTGAGACTAGAGTAGTTCTTAAGATTCATAAAGATATTGCAGCGTATAAGGCGGCAGTATTCCCACTTGTTTCAAACAAAAAAGAGATAACTGATAAAGCTTACGAGATATATCAGACATTAAAAAAGACAAGTAAGGTTATGTATGATGATAGAGGTAATATTGGTAAGAGATATCGATATCAAGATGAAATTGGTACACCAAAATGTATAACAGTAGACTACCAAACACTTGAAGATGGAACTGTAACAGTTAGAGATAGAGATACTATGAAGCAAGAGAGAGTTAAGATTACTGAACTTTCATTACAATAAATTTCCTTCAGCAAGATCAACATTCTAGTTTTGGAGAATGCAGGTTACTTAGAAGAAGATACGGTAAAGCGTTTTCTACGCCAGGACTATTCACACTTCGTGCAATAGAAGAAGATATACAAGCATTTAACGAGGAAGGTCGAATTGTCATCGAATCATTCGACCTTGCTAATAATATAGAGAGATTACAAGACTTAATTAATTCCCTCAAGATGGCTTCCTACGAAGAATTATTAGAGATTGAACTACTCTTAAGCAAAACAGACCCTTACGGTTTCTATGTCATACACGCCGAATCTCTATCAGATTTTTCAAAGTATAACGGAGGTTTTTAAAGCTTTAAAAGAGGTAGTCTGTTTGCTATCTCAAAACTACCGTAGGTATCAAATAGTTTCTCTGATTCTTCAAACTTGCTATCATGATATATTGATTGTACAACCGTTGATAGTGCATCAACACCTTGCATAACTTTTGGTAAGTCAATTTTTAACTTTGCTTTAGAAGGAACAATAGCTCCAGTTTGCTCAAGATAGTTAAATACAACTGTAAATCCTCTTGCATATTCTAATACCGATGTGTCATTACCCATTCTCGATAGCTTATCAAGACCTACTACTAACAACATAATTACTAATTCTTCATATTCTCTTTCGTTAATCAAACCTTTCAACATATGATAGGTAGCGCTTTTAACACCCATTAAGTATGCATTTAACTCTCTTAAGGCTGTTTCATTACTCTTTAGTCTTGTTCTAGTATCTGAGTATTTAATTAATCCCTCAGAAATTTCATGTAGAATAATTAATCTACTTACCGCTGTTTTAAGTGTCTCATCACTAAAATTGAAACCCGCATTTGTTATCTTTACAAAGAATGGTTTGAAGAGTTCACCAAACTTCTCATCGAGAGAGTTTTTATACACGACTACCCTAGTTCCATACTTTTTAACTAATTCAGATTCATTTGGGAGGTTTGTACTTGCAGTTCTTGTTCCAGCTTGTCTGCCTGAAAACATCATTACATCATCTACTCTCATAAAGATCTTATCCTCACTCATTCCTTTGCTTATGGACAAATGAGGCTTTAATATTGGAAGTTTCTTAGATATCTCAACCATTTTCTCAACCTCAGTTGTATCCTTATCTTTTTTTACTCTTAAGTTGAATTGAAAAGCTTTCTTAATACCCAATACCTTATCTGCATAGGTTTCAAGTGGGCCCATCAATATTCCAATTCTATGATTATCATTTTTAAGATATTCAACTAACGCACTATCCCAATCTCCTCTTTCCCAAGCCTTATATATATTCTTAACATATCCTTTAAACCAGAAATCTTTTGAAACTTTCTCAACCTGTTTAAGAAGATCAATAATCTTTGTAATATTCTCTTTATATTCTAATGTATATGGAATTGCGTATAGCGATCCATCATCTCCTTTTCTAACAACAGTGTATGGTGAAAGTATTGAAGAGTCAGTTTCTGCTGCTTGAGTTACTTCTTCTCTTGATATTCCTTGATCATACAATGTAATGGTATTTGTAGAAGGAATAACTTGCTTTTCCCAAATCTTATGAATTTCTTTACCTACTTCTTCTAATAGATCTAATGCTTCAATCTCATCTGGTCTAAGATGTGATGTGTCTATTTTAAATTTTTTAATCTTAGCCATTTAATTAATACTTAATTTATATTAATTATTCTGAATTTTTTATTTACAGAACCAATTCTAACTTCAACGTCATCTCCAACTTTAGCACCAATCAATGATTTACCTACAGGAGATTCATCAGAGATTTTCTTTTTCATAGGGTCAGCTTCAATAGACGATACAATCATATATTTTTCCTCAAAACCTTCAAAACCTACAGTTACTGTAGATCCAACTTCGACCTCTTTTGAATTACTATGTTCCACTACTTGTGAGTTTATAAGAATTGTTTTGATTTCTGAAATTCTCTTTTCAAGATAATTTTTATCATCCAATGCATCCAAAAACGGATCGTACTCTTCTTCGGTGTCGTTAACTTGATCTCTTAACCAGTCTAGTTTATCAGCGATATCTCTTCGTCCGACAGTTTCTAGTCGTACTAATTCTTTCTCAAGCTCTTCTTTTTTCTGGGCTGTAATCTTGTACTTCTTTCCAAATATCATAACCCTATCCTAAAAAATTACCTTTTTACAAACAGCCCAATTAAACCATTTTAGAGGCTATAAAGCAATATCGGGTCTTCTTTTCTTAGTCAGTTCAACAGATTTACCTTTTCTCCAATTCTTGATATTTGCATGATGACCTGACAATAGTATCTCAGGTACGCTCCAGCCATTAAATTCTGCAGGACGGGTATACTGAGGATACTCTAAGCCATCTTCAAAACTCTCATCCGTTAACGATTGATCATTACCTAACACGCCAGGTATAAGCCTAATTATACTATCTACTAGAATTAGAGCTGGAAGCTCCCCTCCGGAGAGTACATAATCTCCTACTGAAATTTCTAAATCTGCTAAATGTTCGTGAATTCGCTCATCAAATCCCTCGTAATGACCACAAAGGATAATATAGTGAGAATCAACCTTTGAAAGCTCCTTTACCTTTCCTTGAGTTAACTTCTCGCCTCTTGGTGTTGTTACAATAACCTTGCTTCCTTCTTTCTTAAGCTCCTTTAATGCTTTAAATATAGGTTCTACCATCATTACCATACCTGCTCCACCACCAAACGGAGGCGCATCTACCGATTTATGAACATCATCAGTCCATTTTCTTAGATTATGAACATTAATCTCAAGCAATCCTTTACTCTGTGCTATACGAAAAATACCCTCAGTAATAAACGAGGTAATCTGATTAGGAAATACTGTAATGATATCAACTTTCATTATTCTGAGCCTCGGGTGAAAAAGTTAAAAATGTAGTGAGATTGATTAAATAATCTACGGCAGAGTATTGTAATTCCAAATGATTATTTAATTCAATATTAACTATCTCTTGAATTCTTGCCCTATCGTAACTTTTAAAAGTTTCTAAAGGGGGTTTATGTACCAGACAGTTTTTGAAAAATAGCATACTCTCCAAGAAGATTCTTTCATTTGTACTTGTGGTATCTGACTCAACATCAAGTAACTCACCTGAGAATTGATATCCAGATTTATATTGGAATACATTTATAAAATCACTGATATGACAGAGTTTCCCAAAGTTAGCGCCTAAACTCTCCAGAGGAAAGTTATCGGACTGTGTAAAACTAACTTTTAAATAATTAAGTAAATTATGTGTGTCTTCTTCAGTTCTATTTCCGCTCTGTATTATTCTAGAGAACCAATCAAGGGCTTTTCCACATCTTTCTTTAACTAAATCTTCACCAGATAATGGAAGTAATTTATATATTTGTTTTTTCAACTGCGTCAGCATATCTACTTTCAAAGTTTTATATGCCGCCACAGAGAATTGAACTCTGGTTACATGATTGAGAATCATGAGTCCTAACCATTAGACGATGGCGGCACAATGTGTGAGATTTTACCATAAATTGACACAAGCCTCCATAAGTATTATCATTTTAAAAGGTTTATTAAACTTCCCCTAAACATTAAAAATAGTTATTAGTTTAATTTGTTATTGATATTAGAATGAAAAAAAGTAGATCCTTAATGACAGCTGAAGGTTTGGTTGAGACTAAGGCACAACTTTCTCAAAGATTAGAAAAGAAAGAAGAGTTAAAAAATCTTCTAGATAGTACAAGAGAAGCTGGCGATTTAAGAGAAAATGATGCATACACACTTGCTCTTGAAGATTTCAAGAACAATGAAATGGAGATATTAAGACTTGAAGAATTAGTTAAGACTGCAAAAATTGTTAAAGCTAAAACTAAAGGAAAAGTTGAAATTGGAGATAAAGTATTGGTTAAAGATCAAAACGGAAAAGAAAGAACAATTACCTTAGTTGGTGAAAACGGTTCTGATCCACTTGCAGGTAAAATTTCATATATCTCACCTCTTGGAAAAGCAATGCTTAACAAATCAGAAGGAGAGAGTTTTGAGTTTAAAACTCCTAAAGAGACTGTTAAATATACAATTGTTGATGTATTAGACTAGTTTGTAATCCTAGTTCCAGATTCAAATACCTGAGAAAGGTCTTCTTTTTCATATATATTCTTTCCACCTGAGATAAAGAATGTTAATTCCTTCTTTTGTGAGAATATTGAAGCTTCTACACTTACAGGGCTGCTTAAGTTAGGTTGGTGAACTGAGCTTTCAGAAATATTAAAAAGTTCGAAGTACTCTTTCCATGTTATATCTTCTATCTTTTTTGCCTCTTTATTCACTCTTGGATCACTGTCATATACAAAATCAACGTTTGATAGTTTATACACAGTATCTATCTTTAGAGCATCTGCAAAAACAGCAGCATCCATATCAGTGCTCCAACCTTGTTTTAAACCACCACTAATCATTACACCTGTTATATCTCTTTGGATGAATTCTAGGGCCTCTGAGAGCTGTTGAGGAACATATATATCACTATCATTTAAGTATCCTTTTACAACTTCCGCATTCACTTGTGTTATTTGCATAGCCACTCCGTGTGCATTATCTCCCAATACTAAGCCTTTAATATTTCCTCCTAAGTTTCTAGAGAGTTTTCCTCCACCGGTGACTATTACAAGTTTATTAAACTTGCTCTTGTTTGTGTCATACCATTTCTTTAGTTTAAAAAGAAAAAGCTCATTAAGTCTAAGATCATCATTGTATAGAAGCGAACCTCCAACTTTAATAACTATATTTTTCATTAAAGACTATGGAGTAATATTATGGCCATAATTGCAAACATTAGTGGTGGCATATAGTCACCCAAAGCTCTTGAACCTGAAAACCTTACATTCCAAAGTGAGATAACAAGATAGTATAGGATGGAAAGAAGTAATGGAGTGTAATATATCCCTCTGTTTCCAATAGCTAAATGCGTAACTGTAATTGCAAGTGATGAAAATATCGCAAGTATTGCTGAGCTATTTTCAAACTTATTATGATGATACAGAACATATACAAAGCAAAATAGTGTTAAGAAGAATAGGATTAAAGAGAAGTATGAGATATCAACCACTACCCTATTTATAACTGTTAACAAGAGAAAATATACAACTATTGATACAAAGTCAGAAGCAACTCTTGTCATCCTATTCATTGAATATACTTTCTCGTACGATGTTCTGACAAAAAGGAAGAGGTAGAAGAAGAGAGCAACCGAGACAACAATTACAATCTGAGTTAGCATGTTTGAAGTTGAAAAGAGTATAAATGTGACAACAGAAGTATAGAAAACAAGGGGAAGAAATACATAAGAGAAGAGTCTTTCCCAAAGATTAACTCTTAGAATTACATCACTGTACTTTGATGCTTTCTTTATTGAGCTTAACTTATATGTTGAGAATAACCACATATTTATTAATACATACCCAACAATAGCAATTGCCAAAAAGTACCAAAGATTTACAGCAATAGATGGTGTTGAAAGCAATTCAAAGATCAAGAATAAATAGGATGAATAAACAAATTCTCTTCTATATTTCTTTATTAATTCAAACATATTTTAATATTTTAATTTATTACACCGCTAAATCCATTTGCCACACCAATTAAAAGTAATACCCACCAAAATCCTAGGGTAAATAGATTTCCACCGTGTTTTGAGAGTAATCCTCTTCTCCAATATGTTACAACCTCAATTAAGAGTAGTAATAGTATAAATCCTAGGAATAATGCATTTAATGTATCTTTATTCCCTAAATCACTAATTATATTATTAAATACACTTAAAACACTCTCTGAACCTTCTTGTTCAAAATATTCAGAAATATCTGTTTGGAGTGAATTTCCAATAGTATCTGAAGTTACAATTACTACCTGTGTGCTAATCTTCTCAGTTGGAATTGTCGTTTTAAAGGTACCATCTTTTTCAATAGTTATGTTTTGATTAAAGTCGCCACTTACTATGCTTAATGTTCCTGACTTATCATCTATTTTCCCAGTTAATTCCCATCCTGATGTTGTTAATGAAGAAGCTAGCTCTCCTACTTTTGGAGCTTGTGTATCAATTGTGAATTTAACAGTATCTTTTAGTTTCCCATCTTTTATTGATACCCCTACATTATGCTCTCCGTCTGTCCAATCAGATTTCTTATCCCAACTCCAAGTTTGACCATTTGTTTCAAATCCTCCTAAATTGAAGCCTTTATCACTAACTTCAACGGTATATGTGCCTTGTACTTTATTTACTTCTCCTTTTATATCAACATTTGCATCGTTTATTACACTATTATCTTTTGGTGAGGTTATTCTAATACTTGATGTATCACCTTTTTCCGTTTGTGTTGGAGTTTTAACATTTGTAGGGGATGGTACTGTTGCTGAAGTTGGATTCCCAAACATCTGTACAACGAGAATTACATTCTCACTAAGTAGTTGACCAGAGACAACAGCAATCCCAATCTCTGTGTAGTTTCCACTCAAAATATTCTCTCTATGTGTTGGGCTAGCCATCCACGCCTCTACTACCCCTTCTGCACTCTTAAAACCTTTTGCTAAGTTTTCTCCTGCATATACGTAAGAGTAACCAGAGGCTTTTATGAATTGCCATGGTGTTTCTCCATTTGGTCCAAAATGGTTCCAATACCCAACTGAGAACATATTATTTGCCTTTGCTAATGCAGCTGAAGCGAGGTTTGAATTATTCTTCAATGCTGGTAATCCGTATAGTTCGCGTTGTTCGTTTGTAAATTGAACAATATTACTTGTTGTTATAGTACTAGCATGAGCACTTTCAAGCCCTAGAAGGCCTCCAAATGAGTTGATTATCAGAAGAAATAAAGTATATATTCCTAATGCACCATTTCTAAGCAGAAGTGGCTTATATCCGTTCTTGTTTGTAGGTACAAACAGGTTTACCAAGTATTGAGCAGTTTATCTAATTATTTCAGTGTAATGGAAATATAATAATGTATCAATAGAAAAGGGGCCAATCTCTTAAATTTTACCTTAAGAGAAGTGGCCCCTTCATTTCTCATCTACAGAGAAATACTTAAAAGGCTATTACTTTACAGCCATCTTTAAAGCTTTTCCAGCTTTGAAAGCAGGAACCTTTGAAGCAGGTAAGTTGATCTTAGCAAGAGTCTTAGGGTTGATTCCAACTCTAGCGGCTCTAGTTCTAACTTCAAATTTACCGAAACCGGTCAAAAGTACAGGATCACCTTTTTTAAGTGAAGCTGCTACTGAATCTAACATAGCATCTACAGCTTGTGTAGCTTGCTTTTTAGTTAATCCAGCTGCCTTTGCTACTGCATCTACTAAATCTAGTTTTAACATTGTTGCATCCTCCTTTCTTTAGTGATAGATGAACTATTCTTGATTTAACAACAATAGTTATCATCTATGCATAAAATAAGGCAGGGACAAGATAATGTCAATATTCCTTGTAATTATAGGACTTTATTTATACGTTTGATACTTTTTGCTGATTTAGCACTATCAATCTCTACTATAACTGCATCAAATCTAACTGGACCATCTTCTTCAATCTCATATCTTGGTGAATATGGAAACATGTTTTGTTGAAACACAATTTCCTTTTTTACCCACAATGAAGAGTCCATAGGACCAGTCATTCCGACATCAGTAATATACGCAGAACCCTTTGGTAATAACCTTTCATCGGCTGTTGGCACATGAGTATGGGTACCTAAAACTGCACTTACCCTACCATCAGTATAAAGTCCAAAAGAGACCTTTTCGGAGGTCATTTCTGCGTGAAAATCTATTAAAATACCAGCATATTGTTCATAATCTAGATCTGCTAATAGTTCATCAATCTTCCTAAAAGGTTCAGTTATAGTACGTTCATTCATGCCGGCCCACCCCATCATTGAAATTACTAGAAGTTTCCCTTTACTTCCGAGATCTACCTCACCAGTTCCCATTCCAGGGAGGTCTGATGGGTAATTTGCACCTCGAATTATTGGGTAATCACCAGATAGAAGTTCTTCAAATTCTGGTCTTCTCCAAATATGATTTCCTGCGGTCATGAAGTCTACACCAGAGGCCATCATATCATTTACAGTTTCAACTGTAGCACCCCTACCGTGAGCTGAGTTCTCGATATTGGTAATTACAACATCAATCTTCTCCTTCTCTTTAACCTGCTTTACAAAGGCGTCTAGCGCCCTTCTACCAGGTTTACCACAGACATCGCCAATAAAGAGTACTTTTATCATATTATCTTGCTAATTCTACTGCTCTAAATTCTCTAATTACCGAGATTTCAATGTTTCCTGGGTAGTTCTGAGTCTTTTCAATATTCTCAGCAATATTTTTAGCCATTACTATTGCTTCTTCATCAGTACTATTTTTAGGATTGATTAATACTCTAACCTCTCTACCAGCTCTAATTGCGTATACTTCTTCAATCTTATCTCCTGCAATTTCTCTTGCAGCATTTTCAATTCCTTCCATTCTTTTAATGTACTGTTCATAACTATCTCTTCGTGCACCAGGTCTAGCACCAGATATAGCGTCAGCAATTGCTACAATATGAGCTTCAACACTTCTTGGTTCAATATCTCCGTGGTGTGCTTCAATCGCGTTAACCAACTTTTCATCTAGTCCATACTTTCTAGCGATCTGTCCTGAGATATGGTGGTGAGGAATATCAATCTTATGTGTTAATACTTTTCCAACATCATGTAACAAACAAGCCTTTTTAACTAAAGCGACATCTGCTCTTAGTTCTGCAGCAAGTGTTGCACCAATTCTCATCATTTCAATTGTGTGAGACATGAGTGATTGTCCATAACTTGTTCTATACTTCATTTTTCCAATGAGCTTTAATAGTCCCATATCCATTCCTAACCAATCAGCTTCTTCTGCAAGTATTTCACCGTTCTTTTTAATCTCAATTGCTACTTCATTTTTTGCTTTTCTAATTACTTCTTCAATGGAACCTGGGTGAATTCTTCCATCAGACATAAGTTTTGTAAGAGCAACTCTAGCGATTTCTCTTCTAAGAGTATCAAATGATGATAACCCAATAGAAGTTGGAGATTCATCAACAATTACATCAACACCAGTCATCTTTTCAAAAGCTCTAATGTTTCTTCCTTCTTTACCAATAATTCTTCCCTTTACCTTTTCATCCTCAACTTTAACAGATGAAGTAGTGCTTTCTCCTACATAATCTGTTGCAACTCTGTGCATAACATCTACAAGTATCTCTTTTGCAGTTTCGTCTGATTGTTCTTCAGCTTCCTTCTTACTCTTTCTAATGAGATTAGCTTGATACTCTTTAATATCAACTTCAATCTCTTCCATGAGTTTCTTTTTAGCCTCATCTCTTGTTAATCCTGAGATCTTCTCTAACTCCTCTTTTAACTTTGCTCTACTTGATTCTAAACCTCTTTGCATGCTCTTGAGGTTTTCCATTTCTTTCTCAAGCTCATCATTTTTTACATCAACCATCTTTGATCTCTCGTTGATTTTCTTTTCTCTTTCAACAAGTAATCCTTCCTGTTCAGCAATCTCTCTTCTAATCTGTCTTAATCTATTCTCAGCTTCTTCCTTTATCTTATTTGCTTCTTCTTGTGATTGAGAAAGCTTTTCGGAAGCTTTAGCGTTAACAGTTCTTAAAATTACCTCTTCAGGTATATCTTTAACATTAACCCAATTAAGTACGAACTTGAGAACAACAAATACACCAGCACCTGATAGGGCTGCTCCTATTAATACATATAGTATTTCCATAGTATATAACTACTTAAATTACATATATGCTGAAAACTTGAATACTTAATGAAGTTTAATTGTGACAAAACAACAGACTATTTAGCCTGTTTAATCAATATTTCTTTTGGTAAATCAATATTTGTTTGTATCATTTAATCAATTATTCTATATATTCTTTATATTCAGCAATATTTCATGATGTTATCAACATCAAATTGAGTAAATGATATCACTTTGTAGGTTGGATGTATAGAACTTAGTTAGGTTTTGAGACATAACCCAGTGAGCCTTGAATCAAAGTATAGAAAGCTCTAAGGTCTTTTCGCATTTCTGGAATACCTTGCCAATCGCTTGGCAGTATAATCCTTAACGAAATTGCAATATCTCTTAATGCCCCCCTATACATTACTTCTAATTCAGGTTTATTTTTAATTTGAGAGAGAAGGTCAGGTAAAACTCTAACTGTTTCTAAAATATACTCTGTTGTACTTTC
>CAZIIC010000001.1:74258-89339 GCA_964539195.1 uncultured Candidatus Saccharibacteria bacterium | reverse complement strand
TTATCACTAATTTCAAGTGATCCATCTTTATGTAATACCACTCTAATGTGATCACAATATCCAGCAATTGCCTCGTCTACAGCATTGTCTAAGATCTCTGTGAATAGATGGTGAAGTCCTTCAGAATCAGTTCCTCCAATATACATTGCAGGTCGCTTTCTAACGGCCTCTAAGCCCTGTAATACTCTAATATTTGATGAATCGTATGTATTGTTATCCATAGTAATTGATAAAGGAAATAACCTCCTATTCTATATACTAAGCTACTTTAACGCAAGTATACTTTTAACTCTTAAAATACCTACAATATTTTGATATACTATGGGATTATGACCGGTGAATATATCGAAAAAAGAATAACTAGATTACATGGATTTCAAGAAGTTGAAGATGCTATAGCCTCAGAATATTCTAAAGCGGCAAAAATTGCTTTTAGAAGGAGATTCGTTTACTACGGTGTCGTAGTCAGTGAGGTAGAACTTGATTTAATGAAGAGAGAAATTATGGCAGAGATGGCAGAAGAGGGTTTTCTATACGACCCGGAAGAGTCTTGCGTAAGTAAAAGATTTCCTCATTTGGTTATTATTGGGCATAAGTTCCATAGAGATTTACCAATCCCCGAAACTAGAGAAATTACTTTTGTTAGTTCACTTGATTAAATATTAATAATCTTTAGTGATTCATAATGGGAGAATTAGAAGTATTAAAAATTAATAAACAGACGACAGATGAAACTCTTGAACGTGTTGATAGGCATATTCAAGATAATTATCGCATGAAAGCAAATTCACCGACACCTTGGAAATTTGTATTTCATCTCGCTTACTATTCAATGGATGAAGTAAATAGAGAAATTAATGCTATTGTTTCGAAGTATGGAATGCCTTTAAAAGAAAACTACGAAGAAGGAGATTCGTGCATTGATGATGCTTTACCTGGTTATTTGCTGTATTCCTATAGATTTCTATATCCTGGGGATGAGCCACATATGCATGTTGTTACATTTGTCTCTAAGTTATAGAACAATAGTAATTATCTCCCACAAGTTCTCAAATATTAACAAAGCAGACAGAATTATTGTTCTTGATGGGGGAAAGATTACAGAAGAAGGTACACACGATGAACTAATGAATCTAAAAGGTAAATACTGGAAAATGTATAATAAACAGAAGAAAGGGTTTATTAAAAAGTAAAACCTAAAACCCGAATAAATTTGTCATCCATATATTCTTCTCCAAAAGCTGATTCTAGGGTTAATTTCCAGTCTTCTTGGTCGGGATTAGTAGCGGTAAGGAATTCGAAAAGAATTCTTCTAACTGTTGTGATATGAGATTCATCTTCTTCAAATTTAAACTCGGGAAGCCTAAATAAAATACTTGGCAACTGAATAGTATTGTTTTTTTTGTAGTAAACGAGATCTTTATAGAATCCTAATAATTCAATAGCTTCTTGTTCTGTATATCTAACATCATCTAATCCTTCTACCCAATAATATTTATCAGGATCTCTATTTTGATCTAACAAGGAGTAATAAGTTTGTCTTATTGTTATTCTTGAATTTATTGTCGCTGTATCTAGTGAATATTCTGAAGCCATAATTATTATTATTGTATTAGTCGATTTTCAACGCCTATGAGCATAGTTAAATATTGTTCTTTTGAGTATTTAGGATTAGCTCTTGCTAAAACTTTTGAAACGATGGCTGCTATATCTATCAATTGTGTGGCCTGATCCGTTAATCCATCTAAAGCTATGTTTAATCTCTTAAAATATAATAGTTCAGGATTTATCAATACATTTTTTATTTTTCTTTCAGCACTAAGCTGACCGTAAAAGTGTTTTATTAAATCATAAATTTCTTCATAAGTTGCCGTCACAACATTCCCTGTTGGAGATTTTAAGCTAATTTTTGAATTGGAGTCCTTTGATAGGTTCTCTTTCCATAATCTATCAACTAATATTTTTTGCATCTCTACTCTAAGTTCGTCTTTATTATTATTTATTTCAGATTCATCAGATGATACCTTTGTGAGAAATAGTAGCTCTTCTCCATTTATAGGCTGAATACCAAATATTTTTGAGTTTGAATATGCTACTAAAGCCAATGCAAATCTTATCTCCTCGAAGTTATCAGATATACTTTTTGGTGTTCTTTCTGAAGTAGATATAAAGTGTGAGGCTATAAAACATGCATTTATCCAGAGACTTCGCATCTGTATAGTTGCCCCCTCTTTAATTTTCCTCTTAATATAGGAAAGTGAATCAACACTCATTGCACCACCTAAACTTATATCTTTTAATAACTCAACTATTTCAAGTGCCTCGCCATTGGTATAAGTTTCGTCCTCAGATAGAAAGGGTATAGATACAGAATTACCCTTATTTAAATCGATACTTCTCTTTGGTTGTCCTTCCAAATCAGTATGATATTGTACTGTTTCTCCTAGTATTTCCAGTAAATGTCTGTCGTGATTGTTTGAAGTTTTTATCATGGACAGGATTATACTACAGGTCTAATGAGAATTAAACCCTACTTACTCATCTGTACAATCATATTCTCAAGTACTAACTTCTTGTTTCCATTTGCTGAAATTCTAGTATAGGCAGTATTTACAATGTCTAAGTTCTTCTGATCTCTTAAAACATCATTTCCGTTTTTAATATCTTCTCTTAATATTCTTTGGAAATATTTCTGTATTCCCTTTATATATTCCAATACTTCTCTCGTTTCTAACTCAGAAAGTTGTTGAATTCTTTCAAATTGATCAACTAAATCAATTCCAATTATGTCAGGAGTAGTTTCCTCCTCAAACTCTTTTTCCTGTGTAGGATAGTGTTTAACACCTCTTGAAAGTATTGTGTCTAAAACATTTCTTTCATCATTTAAGAGAAGGATGTATACGGTATGGTCTGGACTATCTTCTAATGTCTTTAAGAAAGCATTTTGAGCTTCTGTTGTTAGCTTTTCACAATTAAAAATTACACAAATTTGTACCTTCTCAACAAAAGGTTTAAATATCATTTGTGATTGAATATCCTTAATCTCCTCTATTCCAATACTATTATTCTCATTCTTCAATATATGAATATCTGGGTTAGAATATACTTCATCTATGCTTAATTCCCTCCCTACTGTTTTAGAGATGAGTTCTAATAGCGAGTCTAATTGTACGCCTACATTTCTACTAACGATGATGTGTGTCATACCCTATTCTACTACATTTATTTTTAATCATTCTTCTGATATACTATAGGCTCGTGGCCAATTCGGAAATTAAAGAAAAAAGAATAGCTTATTATAAGGAGATTGCCTTTGTGCCTAGTTCTCTTATGTTGGGAGCTCAATATTGGGCGTACAATATCGCTACAGATTCCTTCCATGTTGCAACAGTAACAGGGAAAAGGGTAAGTGATGTGGATGCCTCAATCCGGTTTGTTGATGATGGAGTTCTCACTGACGTAATAAATACAATTGAAGTTAAAAATCAGGAAGATTGATTAATGATTCCTTTGGATAGATTAAACATAGAAATTAGGTTTGGCCCTTCTACATATTAGTTTCTATTAATATACAAACTTCTCCTTCTTGAATAACTTATTGAATTGAG
Source organism: uncultured Candidatus Saccharibacteria bacterium (assembly GCA_964539195.1). Lineage (GTDB taxonomy): Bacteria > Patescibacteriota > Dojkabacteria > SC72 > SC72 > JAJTYH01. The sequence goes on along the minus strand of CAZIIC010000001.1, from coordinate 85,731 downwards.
ATACTCTTATTCAAGATAATATTTCAATCTGCCCATAATTGAACAAATCCATTGTTGAATTTCTACAATCTAAAGGACTACTTACACAAGACCAGGTAAATCAAATTCAAGTTGAGAGAACAAAAACATCTAAGGGTGAAGAGCAGATACTTAAAGAGATGAATATTGTCGATGACGATACTCTGGTTAAGACAAAATCTGAGCTTTTTAATATCCCTTTTGTTGATTTAAAAACTACAGAAATACCTGAAGCAGTACTTGCTGAAGTTAGTACTGATGTAATGAAGCAGTTCTCTGCTGTTCCTTTTGCACATGCAAATGGAGAGATTAAAGTAGCTATGCTTGATCCATTTGATGTTCAGGCAATTCAGGCCTTTGAGATGAAGTATCCTGCCAGTGAAAGATTTACTGTATTTATAACTACACAATCCTCATTGCAGTATATTCTGGACAGAAGAATTGGTGAAAATCTTGGAACTGAAGTAACGGCAGCTATGGAGGATTATGAGGCTCCAGTTACAGACCTTGATGCTGTTGGTGACGCATATGTTGGAGATGATGACTTAGGAAGAATTGATTTAAGAAATGCTCCAATTGCTAGAATTGTTAATGCAATATTTAGATTTGCTGTTACCTCTGGTGCTTCAGATATCCATATGGAGCCAATGGAAACAAAATTGCGAATTAGATTTAGAATCCATGGTGTTTTAACTGAAAAACTCTCCCTTCCAAAAAGTATGATTAGTGCTGTTATCTCAAGAACTAAAATTCTAGCTCGACTCAAAATTGACGAGAAAAGAATTCCACTAGACGGTAGAATGCAGTTAAAAATTTCAGATAGAAAGGTTGACGTTCGTGTTTCAACTATACCTTCATTGTATGGTGAAAAGATAGTTATGCGTTTGCTTGAAACTGATGTTTCTGGAATTAGGCTTGAAGATAGTGGTATGAGAGGTGTTGCATACCAGAAGTTCTTAGACTCAGTTAAAAGTACTAATGGTATTGTGCTTGTTACCGGTCCTACAGGTTCTGGTAAAACAAGAACACTTGCTGCAACTATTATGAAGCTTAATGATCCTAAAGTTAATATCATTACACTTGAAGATCCTGTTGAAATCAGAATACCTGGGGTAAATCAGGTTCAAGTTAGAGCAGATGTTGGACTAACATTTGCAAAGGGATTAAGAGCAATCCTTCGACAAGACCCAAATGTAGTGATGGTTGGAGAAATCCGAGACCAGGAAACTGCACAGCTTGCTGTACAGGCTTCCCTTACAGGTCACTTAGTTCTATCTACTTTGCACACCAATAGTGCTTCAGCTGCTGTACCTAGACTTCTCGATATGGGTATTGAACCATACCTTCTCTCTTCTACATTGCGATGTGTTATTGCGCAAAGATTGCCAAGAAGAGTATGTAGATACTGTTTAGAAGCACACCCTATTACTCCTGAACTTTTTGATGATGTTAAACAAACTCTTTCTTCAATTAAGAACTTTGATGTCGTTGACTATATGAAGAAATTAGTAACGGCAAATCTCTCAAAACCAGAGGAAGAAAAACTAGCTCTTAAAGCACCTGAAAAAGGACCAAACGGTGAAGATGTTGTATATCTTTACAGAGGAAAAGGGTGTCAGCGATGTGGGGATAGTGGATATAAAGGGAGAGTCGGAATCTTTGAAGTTTTGCCTGTAACAGAGAAAATTGGAAGAATGATGATGGAAAACGTTCCAAGTGCAGAAGTTGAGAAAGTTGCTATGGAAGATGGAATGGTAACTATTATGCAAGATGGTTATCTAAAAGCGCTTGAGGGTATAACTACCATTGAAGAAGTATTAAGGGTTAGCAAGGAATAATTTCGCCATCTTCTAAACCAGCTTCAAAGAACTCTAGAATTTCTGCCGCTTTCTCAAGCCAAGTGTGAACATCTTCTTGAACTACATCTAGGTTGTTAACTTTAACAGAAGTCGGCCCTCTTGCTGGTAATTTGGCATGAATTTCATCTACGCCAGTATGTACAAATATTGATGCGGGGTATATTTCTGCATTCCATTGAACTCTAATTCTTTTTTCTTGAAAGATTGCTTCTAAACTTGTTCTTTTGCCAAGTTCTACCCCATGTACTTTTTTCCCACTTCCCCACCCTAAAATACTTGAAATAGTTTCTTTTATGCCGTTTGCTCCTCTTGATGCTCTGGGTGATTTGTCGTGGGTGATAGTACTATAGAGTCTTTCACCCCTAAACGGATCATTTTGATTATGATTTCGTGTTATTGCTATGTTATACAATCTACCATACTAAATATATATAGGTCTAGCGTTGTATTGGTAAATATAGTAATTTACAATGGAATAATATATTGAATCTATGATATGACTGCCCAAACAAATGATCCATTAAGTGCTTTTGCGTACCCACAAACAAATACTACGCCTACAAGTAATTTCCCACCGCAAAACCAACCTGTAACCCCTACCCCAGTTATTCCTGTTCCTACAGATACACCAGTTGATCAAGGTACACAAATTTCAAATGGAAGTGATATTAGAGGTATGGTTATTGAAGGCCCAGCTCCTGTTGCTGGTGACCCATCATTACTTGTTCCTGATCCAGCACAAGCTTCAACTGATCCTGTTGTTGTACCTACCCCATCTGACAAACCTATGGCTGATATGCCTGTACCAATGGAAGTTGTCAAAGATGAGCCTGTTGTAGATGTTAAAGCTGAAGTAAAGGAAGAACCAGAAGAGCATTTAAGCCCTCTACAAGCGCTAGCTAAGAAATTAGCAAAACTTAGGGAAGAATTAGTAGAGGAAGTTCCTGAAAAGAAAGAAGAAGCGAAGTTAGATGAGCCAGCAATAGTAGCTCCAACAGTTGCACCTGAAGTATTAAACACTCCCTCTGAAGCAGTATCTCCTTCTCCATTACCTGAAACGCCTGCTATGGATTTAAGTACTCAACCTGTGGTTGAACCTACTGTAATGCCAGTTGTAGATGAGGTTAAGGTTGAAAACCCACTTGAGAATATTCCTCTTTCCCAACCTTTAAATGCTCCTGTTGATACAACTTTAGTTCAAGCCGTACCTGAGTTACCAGTTGTAGGTAATTTAGATCCAATGACTCAGACTGAACAATTAACGCCTGCTCCTGTTACTGCGCCATCATCAACCTTGGAACAAATGTTTCCAGAAGTAGTTGAAAAACCATCTCAACAAAATGTAATTACAACTCCTACAAACAGTGTTGTACTTGATGAAAATAATAATGATATGGTTGATGCAAGTGCTGTAGAAGTAGCTTCAGCAGGTAGTAAATATCCAATGAGTATTAATAAAATAATGGATATTGCAATTGAGCGAAATGCTTCAGATATTCAAATCTCTGTAGGTTATCCAGTAATGATTAGAATTGATGGTAGCTTAATTGCTGTTAATGAACATATTGTATCTCCTACAAACTCTGAAGAGCTAATTATGCCTGTACTTTCTGATCAAAAGAAAGAGTTGTTGGAAGTAAACCGAGAAGTTGATCTTGCTTACTCACCTCTTCACAATGCTGATGCAAGATTTAGAATCAATGCTTACTACTCAAAAGGTAATCTAACTGCCGCATTCCGATTGATCCCTTCAAAGATACGAACTGTTGAGGAATTAATGCTACCTCCGTTATATAACCAAATCATTCGAATGGGACAAGGATTAGTACTTGTAACTGGTCCAACAGGACACGGAAAAAGTACAACACTTGCCGCAATGCTTCAGGCTGTAAACTTAACAAGATCGGTTCACATGATTACAATTGAAGATCCAATTGAGTATATGTTTAAACCTGAAAAAGCTGTAATTGATCAACGAGAAATGCATGATGATACTCACTCTTGGACTGTTGCGCTTAAGAGTGCATTAAGACAAGATCCAGATGTAATTCTTGTCGGAGAAATGAGAGATTACGAGACTATTGCTTCTACCATTACTCTTGCTGAAACTGGACACTTAGTTTTTGCAACACTCCACACAAACAGTGCAGCACAAACTGTAGATAGAATCATTGACGTGTTCCCAGAAAATCAACAAGCTCAGATTAGAACACAATTGGCAAATATCTTAGAGGTAGTAATAGCTCAAAGATTAATTCCTATTGATGGCGGTGGTCGAAGAGCTGTTTCTGAAATAATGTTGGGTAATCCAGCTGTTAGGAACTTGATTAGAGAAGGTAAAACACATCAAATCGATAACGTAATTAGAACAAGTTCAGATATAGGTATGGTCTCTCTTGAGCAATCATTAGTAAAGCTTGTTCGAGAAGGATTGATTACTATGGAAAAAGCTCAGGAGTATGCTGTACATCCTGAAGAAGTAGTTAGATTACTAAAGAGTTAACAATGCAAACATATAAGTATTTTGCTCGTGATAAAGATGGAAAAGAAGTAAACGGAAAGACAGAAGCACGCGCAGCTCAAGCTGTTGCTGAATCTCTCAAAGCAAAAGGACTTGTTGTCATTAGAATCGAAGAAGAGTTAGGGTTTTCAATGGACAAGTTAAGTGAAATTAACATCGGAGGAGTCCCAATTAAGGATAAGGTAGTATTCATGAGACAGTTAGCAACAATGATTAGTGCTGGTATAGCACTAACTCAAGCATTGCAAATACTTGAAGCTCAAGCTACTAACCCACTCTTTAAGAGAACACTTTCAAATGTCTTAAGTGATGTTCAAGGTGGTAAAGGATTAGCAGAAGCGTTTAAAAAGAGCAATAAGGTATTTGATGATATTACCCTCAATCTACTTGAGGCTGGTGAAGAAAGTGGAAACTTAGAAACAATTTTAGAACGATTAGCGTTAGAACTTGAAGCGCAAAAGAAGTTAGGAGATAAAATACGAGGAGCTATGATTTATCCTGCAATTATCTTCCTGGTTATTATTGGTGTTATCCTTCTTATGATGTTTGTCCTTATCCCAGCGATGGCTGATATTTACGGAGAATTTGATGCAGAACTTCCAATGATTACTCAGGTTATGATTAATATGAGTAACTTCTTCTTAGGGTATTGGTGGTTAGTAATAATTGTAGTTGGAATAATATCAATTGTTACAAAATCATATGTTGAATCTCCAAATGGAAAAGCTTTTGTAAATAGAATGATATTAAAAATCCCAATTTTTGGCGCGATTATAGTTAAAATGCAAATTGCTCAGTTTACAAGAATACTCTCACTCCTCCTAAAGAGTGGATTATCAATTGTTAAAGCGTTGGAATTAACGGGTGGATCGCTAACAAATATTGTATTTAAAGAAGCAGTTCTTCAGGCTGCAAAAGAAGTTGAAAAAGGTGTACCACTAGCTCTCCCAATTGCAAGAGCCACAGTATTTCCAATGATTATTAGTCAAATGATTGCGGTTGGTGAAGAGTCAGGAGAATTGGATAAAGTACTCGAAAGAGTATCTGTTTATTATAACGATGAAGTTGAAGCTGCAACAAGTAATTTAACTACCCTTATGGAGCCATTAATGTTGCTACTAATGGGTGGTGTTATAGCCTTTATTGCACTCTCTGTATATATGCCGATGTTCAATCTTTCAGGTGTTGTTGGTTAATGTTGACACCAATAATTCGCTGATGTAGATTGTATATGTAAATTAATTATAAACTGCTTAAAATAGATATGAAAAGGTTTCAAGGTTTTACACTCGTAGAAATGTTGGTCGTGATGGGTATCCTCATCATTCTTATGACAATGGGTATTGCTGCTGGTAGATTTGCAATTCAAAGAGCAAACAGAGTACAGCACCAAAATGCTGCTGATCAGCTATATCAAGGATTACAAGCTTTCTATGCTGATAATAGAGAATTCCCTGACAACGCTACATTTGGTAGCTGGAGTACAGCTTTAGGTACAGGTGGTGCGCTAGAGGAATATTTAGATTCTAAGTCATTTGACGGTGGTGGAGATGCTACTTTCTACTATACAGCTTCAGGTGATGGTCAGAGTGTATTAGTATGTGTCACATTTGGTGGACTTGATGATGTACAGCAATTAGGTGGATATTGCCAAGGAAACGGATTTGGAGTTCTACCTGGTGATGTAACTACAAAAGCTTCTACTAAAGATATGGACGCAACATCATTTAATACTTCTGTTCGATCAAGTAGTGAAGTTGTAGCGCAAGATTGGGATGCAGATACAAACTCTTGGGATTGATCTTAATTGAATTTGGAAAGGGGCAAGCAATTGCCCCTTTTTTTATGTATTATTAAATATGGAATATTTTATACTCTTTGGTAGTGGTGTAATTCTCGCTAGTTTTCTAAATGCTTTAGTGTATAGGACTGAGAATGGATATGATATTAAAACTCTGTTATTTACGCGCTCACACTGTGAAAATTGTAAAAAGGAATTAGAGTGGTATGAACTGATTCCAATCCTATCTTGGATTATTCAAAGAGGTAAATGTTTTAAATGTAAAACGAAAGTTAATGCATACTACCCTATCTCTGAGTTTGTTCTTGGAGTTAGCTATGTAATTGTATATCAATTCTTTCAAAATCCATTCCATCTTCTTATCTTAAGCATTCTATTTATGCTTACCTTTTCAGATATTTTAAGCAAAAGCATTCCACAATTAACGACACAAATACTTCTTGGTATATCAATCGTTTTCTTTGCTTTTAACTTCTCAAACTACACTTCCCTATTATCCTTTCTATGTCTCTCGGTAATACTGTACATATTTATACGAATTAGATATGGAAAAGATGTCGGAGAAAAGATGGGATTTGGAGATTTCCTTGTAGTCCTCTCTATCTCGATGATTCTCCCCTTCTCTCAATTCATTTCTTTCCTATTACTCCTATTGTATATCTCTGGAATATATTCAATTGGGTTGGTGGTGTATAAAAAGGATTTATTGAAAGCTACTATTCCCCTTGTCCCATTTATATTCTTAGCTTTTGTTCTCAACGCAATACTTGGAGAGTTACTAATTTCTATGATACTTTAGAGAATGAATAAGAAAGTAATTAAAGATCTATACTCTAAAATTAAGAAATGGCTACCTGTATATTTGAATAAGTATATTGGGAGAGTTGGATTAATAAAGAAAGAGAAGAACTATCAAAAATTCATAATATTAGGTAGATCAAGAACAGGGTCAAATTTCCTAAAAGGACTTCTTAACTCACATACTGATATTGTCTGCTATGGTGAACTCTTCAGAGGTTCAGATAGAGAAGATCAGAATAAGTATGACGCTCTAAAGTACTTAGATACTAATGTTTGGTATGGATACCCTAAAAAGTTTAAAGCTGTTGGATTTAAAATCTTCTATTACCATAGTCATAAAGGACAAAATCAGAAGCTTTGGAAAAGAATACTAAATGATAGGAGTATTAAGGTATTACATATAACAAGAAAGAATATGTTAAATACTCTTCTTTCAAGATATAAGGCGGGTGTAAGTGATAAATGGGCAAACACTAAAGGATCAAGTGAGAAGAATATTCAGTTTAACATCCCATATTCAGAAGCTGTAAAAGATTTCCAATGGACTAAAAGACTGGAACAAGAATATAGAGTTAAACTAAAAAACCATAAAGTTCATGAAATCGTATATGAGGATTTGGAAAAAGATGCAAATAAAGTAATGAATGAAGTACAGAAGTTTTTAGGAATAGAAATACAAAAGTTAGCACCTAGTACATTTAAACAAAGAAGTAGTTCAATACGTGACTCAATTGAAAACTATGATGAACTGAAAAAGAGATTTAAAGGTAGTAAGTGGGAATCTTTTTTTGATGAGTAGATTGTGATAGATTAAATACAATGACTGCCCATAAAAGTTACAATGCGTACACACTAATTGAAATGCTAATAGTATTAGCTATCTTTGTAATTATAGCCTCCATCGGTTTTTCCTCTTTCTATGGTATGAAAGACGCAATAACTATGAATGAGAAGGTGTTATCAATATCACAGGAATTTAGAGATACCCAAAGAGCAGCACTTTTCTTAGAACGAAATCAGGGTGATAAATGGATATATGGTGTTGGTATTGATTTTAGCTCAACTAAAACTGATGGAAAATTTAGATTGTTTAAGTGGTGCTCTCAATTTCCTGAGTATGGAAATGCTAGAACAAGGTCTGACTTTCCAAACTTTGATGAATCGATTAATGTAAGCTCACAAAATGGAAACCTCCCTGTTCCACAAAGTATTGATGATTATGCAGAGAATTGTAATTTAGGAAGTAATAGTACTGAGCTATCAAAGCTTCCAGAATCAGGAGATCGATCGATACCTGGATTCATTGTTGACCTCCCAACTTCAAATGACGCAACAGGTGATGGTGCATCATGGCCTGCATACATCCTATTTGAGTCTGTATCAGGTCGAGCATTCATGTATGACACTGCAGGAAATATCATCAACTACAATTCAGAAGGTGAAGTTGTCTCCTCCCCTATCGATTTTAAAATATATATTCAAAGTGATAGAACTAAAACTCGAAAAACAATTACAGTTTCAAATATTTCAGGAAAGGTAGATGTAAAAAATGAAAAAATACAATAGATATAAAGCATTAGGTTTTGTCGAAGCGCTTCTTGCAATTATTGTTGCTGGAATTGCAAGTATTCTTCTTCTTGGTGTTGCGATTGATACAATTAAACAGCTTGCTAAAAATGATCAGTCGGACGAAATGACGCAGCTTGCTATCGAAGGTGGTGAAATGGTTAGAAATATTGCAGATAAGAATAATACATCTGTGGTTACACTCTTCCCCCCTATTTCTGGGAATCAAAATGGATGTTTTGAACTTAATGCTGATAAAACTAATCCTTCGTTTGTAAGTGATGGGTCAGGAAATTTAATACAAAAGTGTAATTATGACTCAGGTGGAAGAGATAGTTGTAGAGCTTCAAGTGAGTTAGGAGATCAATACTTCAGAGTTTTTTGTATTACGAATCAGTCGGATAGTGCAAGTGGATTAGTAGTTGGGAAAATGGTTGTTGGAAAATCTAAGTGTGATGATCAAAAAACATGTGATGTTGTTGATTACATATACTATGTGTTAACTAAAACGGTACAAAAATAATGAAATTAAAAAAGTATAAAGGTGTAAGTTTAATTGAGATGTTGATTACCATTGTAATTCTTACTGTTGTTATGCTTTTAGTCTCTGTTGTATTAACGACATTAATTAGAACAGCTGCAGTTACTAACGCTCGAACAACTTCAAGACAAGAGAGTGAATTTGTAATTGAGATTTTAAGAAAAAATATTAGAAATTCTCATACTGATGATATGGTTTTATATAGTGTCAGTAATAGGGCATTTGATGAGGAGCAAGGTAAGGTAATTGATACTGGGCTAGTTTCTGGATATTCAACACCAGTAGCTGAAGGAACTGAAGCAAATGTTGTGCATTTCAGACCAAATGGATATCACAGATGGGTATGTATTGGATATTTCCCACTTAGTACAGATCCAACCAAAGGATATGTTGTAAAGTCATCGTATCCTGATAATGTAACCCCAAGTGAGTGTTTTAATAGCAATAATACGCAATATCAACAGAATGCATTGATATTAAATTCTTCTGAGGTTTACGCAAGTGGATTTGGAATGAGGTACTACTCTTCTCCATCTGGGAATAAACTTGTAACTATTGATTTAACAATGAAATCAATTAGAGATATGTCTTTTTCAAAGAATGTTAAGCCCGAGTATTATAAACAGGCGCTAGTTTCAACTCAAAAATTGACCTGGGAGTAGTAATCTGATAATTTAGATATATGATAACTGCCAAGAGATATTCAGCTCAAGCTTTAGCAATTGTAATGATTGTTTTAGTAATATCCATTGTACTTGGTATGGCTATGCTTTCCAGAGTTCTTAAAGATAGTGCGAGAACGGTTGATGAGAAATCATCGGCAGAAGCCTTGGAACTCGCTGACTCTGTTTTTGATGCTGTAAGGGGTACTTCAATATCAGAACTAAAAGCTGTTTGTGGACAAGCAGAGTATGGTGCTACAGATATTACAGATGGTGGTGAATGTAAAGCCTCAGGTGTTACTCAAGTTAAAGCGTTTTTACAAGATGTCGGAGTTGGATCAGACGCTACAGTTGGACTTGAGAATTGTCAGGATACATCCTCTACAGTTGAGATAAAGACTTCTGTTGCTGATGCTGAAGATGATTATGAGATTAGACCAGACTCTGTTAGGTCGTTTGTATTAAAAGGTCAGACCCCTAACCCGCTTGCATGCGAATTAGTTCTTACTGTTGAGCCAAGTGGATCATCTGTTGGTGCACTAACTGTTTCAAAGATCTATGGAAGAAATTATGTAAATGGATTTGCTGGAGAATTAAAGCCATATTCATATAATGATACTACGGCTTATTGTTTATATAACGGTGGTTCAGACTGTTCAGCTAATTCTAATCTATTAAATAGTTGGACTCCAGTTGCTTCAGGAAGTGAAATTAGAATTGCTCTTGCTCCTTCTGGTGGATATAACTTAGATGAAATTAGAGTTCGAGCTGTTAATTCTACATTGAATATTAAATCTGCTGTTACAACTCCTGGATGTATAAAAGATTGGGAGATGGTAAAGATGGAAGTTGGTGCAAACTGTACAGGATCATATAGAGCTAAAGAAATACAGATTCCTCAACAAGATTGGGCACTACCTATCTTTGATTATGTACTATATAATGGAAATGGAATATTACAAGTTCAATAATGGCTGAGATTAAAAAGATATTAATAATTGAAGATGAGGTGGCACTTTTAGATTCATATTCTGAAGTGTTAAATACTGCAAAAATTGAGAATGTTAAAGCTGCTGATGGATATAAAGGATTAGAAGCTTTAAAGAAAAATCCAGATGATTATTCTCTTATTCTTCTTGACCTTATGATGCCAGGTATGGATGGCTTAGAGGTGCTTAGAACGATTAAATCTGATAAAGAAGTGTATGGAGATGCTCCTATTGTAATTCTTACCAATATGACTAGTGATAAGGTAATTAAAGAAGCTTTTGATCTTGGTGCTGTCTCATACCTCATTAAATCAGAATTAGAATATACAGATTTGATTAGTGAGGTGAAGAAAATACTAGGTATTAAATAAATTTAAATACTTAAGAAAATTTAACGAACCCTACTGCCTACCCTATAGTTATTTTTTCTTAGTTATTGTATAATATTTAATAACTTATTTATATTCTTAAAACTTTCGGCGCTTACCCCGGGGATGGCATTTATATTTTTTAAAGCTTCATAAAGCGACCATACTTTTCGCGCCGCCATTTTATTGATTGTCACGAGGTCTAAATGCGAGACCTTAAAAGTATTCATGTTCAAGACGCGAAATAGGGCCGATGACTCATGATAATTATCTAATAATCGCAAATAAGCCAATATATCAAGAATCAAAGGCTTATAGTATAAACCGCGCCAAGACATGAATTGGTT
>CAZIIC010000001.1:57330-74248 GCA_964539195.1 uncultured Candidatus Saccharibacteria bacterium | reverse complement strand
TTTATTTATATTTTTAAATATAGAATGATGGCATCAACTGCAGGGCGAAGTGGTTTAGGAATTCTTGAGATGAGTCATAGAAATGATCTTGATCCTATTCAACTAATACGTAATGATATTGATGGACTTGTAAAAATGCATATTGAGGGTACTTTTCCTGTTGATGAAGGTATTGAACTTGAAAGAATAAAGAGAAATTGGACGGCTCATGTTAATAAGTTAGAGGAGTTAGGATTGGTAGGGCATGATTTGCAGGAAAGTCTAGGAAAAGCTTTCGTTGGATCTGCTATACGAAACGGCTTAGATATTGATTTTTCAAATGAAGCTGCTTTTGTAATGGAACCTTTTGCTTTATTTAAAGATATTGATGGAGGGTTAAACTTTATTGCCTTTAAGTACGCTCCAAAAGGAGGATCTGTTGAACCCGTAGGAGAAAAATCTTATGTTATACCTACGCATTTGATGACACAGATTGCACATTCTGGAAATACAAGGTCGGATCGAAGAAGTGGTGTTCACCAAAAGAGTAATAAACCTGGAAATAATCTTAATTACGTTCTTGCCGGGGGTGCTTTGGTTCTTTTAGGATTGCTGTCGCAAACCCCCGTAGGTAGAAGCATTATCGGGAAATTTAATAGCTCAGTAGATACAAGCGCAGCGATTCTAAATACCCCAATTGCCACGGAAAATGCAGAGCTACCTGACGTTACGCCTACTCTTTCTTATACTCATACTCCTGAGCCTCCAACTCTAGAGCCTACAATATTTGTCACTCCAACTGATACGCTAGGACCTCCTGATGACACAGATGAGTTAGAGAAGCTTACTCTCAGTCTTTCTGAAGAAATGCCAGCGAATGTTGTATCTATGACTAGAAGCTCTAGCTCTTCGGACAAAATTGCTCCTAATGACGGTGATGCCAGCGATAATATCAATTTGCTTGAAAATTTCGCTAGCATACTTAAGATCGCGGGTGGTAAAGAGGCTGTTGCAAATCTTGAGTCCTTACAAGGAATCCAGCCTTTTTCTCTAAGAGTTTTCGAAGAAAGTGATAAAGCTACTTTAGCGACATATTTGCCAGAACATATTCCAATTGAATCATTAAATGCCTTGGAAAAAGCAGGGTGGAAAATTATATTCGTTGGACATAACTATATTGATTCGGGAAAATTGACCTTTGCTGATATGTTTGGAGTAAATGGTGTTGTGACTGGATCGTATAACACAGGCCATGATGTTTTGCCTGAGCATTTAGCCGCAGGTGTGAATGATTCTGTAATCAAAAATATTGCGATTGGTGTTAATCATGATGAGTTTCTTCGAATTAATGATGAAATGGAGAGATTTGGATTCTCTCCACTATTCCATTTCGTAGTGGAAGTGCCAGAAGGTGCAACGGGAATCAATTTGCCCGAACAAATTAATCACACACAAGGTGTTATTGTAATACCTCCTGGAGCAAGTTTAGAAGAATTTGTGAAATCAATTCTCAACTATTACGGTCAATCGGGATCTCAACTAGCAGGATCTGAGTTATGGAAGATATTGGATTTGCTAATAAATGGTACTACGCTTGTAACTTCAAAAAATTAATGATGAGAGACTTGTAATTCCTATAGTTATTTCCGAACGAAAAATATTGCTAAATATCTATAATATAGTTATATTAAATTATATATGTTTAGCAAAAAATGGTTAAAGATTTTAATAGCATTGACTTCAGTAATTACATTATCTGTGTTGGGATTTATATATTCAAATGATCTATTAAATTTACTTCAGAAGAAAGATAATTCACAACCAACGTTTGTAGGAAAGGATTTGCCCTTTTCCACCTTCCCTACTACGAAATCATCTTATTTGGCCGGAGGTACGAAACAGCAGTGGAAGATGCGACTATTTCAAGGCTTGATAAAGAGTTACGAGGAAATTGATGGCAATACATATATTATATTGAGTGTGACTAATTCAACACGTGAAATTGAATCTGAAGTGAAAGTGTTGATATCTCTTTCTAAAGAAAATGTCCCTAAGAGGTTTGATTATTCCAAGGATGGAGTCTCGTTATTACGTTTCAATAAAGAATTCGTAGATACTATTGGCTTCTATTCAAGTATTAATAAGTATGCAAAAGGTGAACCAATATTGCAACAATTTAAACTCTCGGAATTTAAAGAAGCTTTTACCGAAGGTACTGCGATATCATTTCTCGGGTTCACTAATCTACCTTTGGAAAATGAGTTAACTCAAGAATATTGTAATGAGAATGGTTTGTATTTTTGTATGTTATCAGAGTTAACATCGAGGTATACAGTTAACCTTGATGACTTTTGGGATGATAGTAAGCCTTTCAACGGGATTATTGTTCCGTATGAAAAATATTTAGATATTATTAGTGATTAATATGAAGTACTTTTTAAAAATTTTTGCATTCTTTATATTAACTTACAGCTTAATGGCAGGTTTTTCATACGCTCAGCAATTTTGTGGTGCAACGATTGGTCAAGGTGATTGTGATAGCTCTTGTACTACAACTAATATTTCATATAGCTTTGTTAATTGTGCATGTAGTGGGTCTATCCAATCACTTAATACATGTACAAAGGCATTTACACAGGTATGTACCTCTTCTATTCCAGTTTATGATACATGCACAAGAACAAAATGTTCTACTAAATGTACTGGAGGAGGAGGTGGTGGTGGTGGTGGACCAGTTCCAGTAATGGACATTGGAAAAGTAAATGCGGGTTGTACTACTACTTGTCGTGAAGAAGAGTATAGATGTCAGACCGGTACTCAATGTATAGCCTATTCAACTGTCGAAAATGGATGCCAGGCGTCATATCGATCTGTCAGATGCAGTGGTGATCCTGGTCCAGTAGATGGCGGCGGTGGAGGTCCTACATGCTCTGCTGAATCTGCCTGTACACCTTCATGTCCAGCAGGTACTGTTTCGAATAATACTGGTAGTGGGGTTTCAACTCCATCAAGTTGTTCCTATAGAACAGGAAATGTTTCTGGAAGTTCGTGTGAGACCAGTACGGTAACTGCTTCATGTTGGAGTCAAATTGTTCCTCCAATTGTTACTATTACAAATGTTGATAATACAAGTGACTTGGGTTGTGTGTCTGGAATTGGGTATATGGGAAAAGATGCGAATAACAAAAATAGACTAAAAGTTGATTATACCCAAGGTAATTCCTCCGATCCATTTAGTGCACTGTTAGTTTGGTTTACTCAAGGTAGCTCTACTACCCCCGTTATTACTAAAATTTATGATTCTGGTAGCCCAAGACTAGTAAATAATGGGTCTTACGGAATTTTAATTAGAAAAGTTGGCTCATCTTGGACAGATATATATGTACCTGGAGTTGAAGGTGGGCAATACACTTGGATTAAATCGGGCACAGTGGGTGCAGGCTTAAGAGCAGAAATATTAGGTGCTGGTGGGAATAAAATGGTAGGTATAAATGATGTGAGTGTCTCGACTGCTGGAAGTACTATTTCACTACTATTTGATATCCAGTATTATAATAGTACCAGTGGTATAAGTAGCTATGAGACCGCAAACCAAGGTTCTACATCAATCTATGCCTCCGCAAATGCAACTAGTTCCTTTCTACCTTCTGGTGGAAATACAATCTCTGTGTCTCCTCCATGGTATAACAGTGGTAAGTCATACATTTTAGATTTAACTGACCCTGCTAGTAATAGCTTGAGTGTCACAACAGTTAACGGTACCACTTTAGATGTAGCATGGTCATTTGCAGATACCCATTCAGGAATGAAGCAAATATTCGGAGACGCAAGTATAACTGGCGCTTCAAATCCAGATGAAATTGATGATTTAACCTCAGGGGTAAATTCATATGTATTTGGCTCCGGTTCAGTTGGGTCTGAATTGTATAATGGAACTCACTTATGGCAAACAGCCCTTACAACTCGGACTGATAGAATTGATTTAAATAATAATAGTAGAGGTCAAATAACATTTAACACGACTGGATTTGATAATGCTTGTAACTATGCTGTAGCTCAAAACTCTAACTTCTCCTTGGCAACTCCTTGGGTTGCTACAAAAGGTGGTTCTGTATTTGGTGGTGCTGGAATTGCACTTGATTTACCTACTCTTTCTGGAACTGGTGGGTTTAGTAATGATATCTATTGGAATTCTCCTTTCAGTTTTACTAAAAATGAAGCAGACTATACATCAGAACTAGCGTCAGTTAGTAGTGCTACAATTAGCTCACTACTCTACCCTTCTACTGTAGGTAACTATCGAATGACAAACCATAATGAGAGAAGTAATAAGGCTAATTACTGGTTTGATGAGTTA
The DNA here is from genome assembly GCA_964539195.1 of uncultured Candidatus Saccharibacteria bacterium. GTDB lineage: Bacteria > Patescibacteriota > Dojkabacteria > SC72 > SC72 > JAJTYH01. Next base: position 69,912 of record CAZIIC010000001.1, on the reverse strand, counting down.
AATGACAGAAGTGCTGCGAAAGTAGCGCAGTCACCAACAAGTTATAATGTCGTTAACTTTGCAGGTAATGCAACACTGGCTACAACTTCAAACGCAATTACAAGTGGTGGAAGTTCGTGTACTACAAATAAGACATGTGTAGTTAATGTAAGCGGCAATTTAACAGTAAACAGTGGTTTTGTATGTGATGTAAGAACAATAGTATTTGTTGAAGGAACATCAACTCTTGAGGCAGATATTACAACGAATTCAGAGGATAAGGGTTGTATATTCATATCAAGAGGAAATGTAACTATCTCTGATGGAACATATAAATCAGGTGGTAGTAGCTATCCTGTTTACGATATTCTTGAGGCATTTGTGATTACTGATGGACAAATTATAATTCCTGCCGCAGACGCTTCTCAGTCAGTTAAAGACGGACTGTTAATACATGGAAGTTTATTATCATTTGGAAGTGTATCACCAAGTATCTTGATGTCTAGAGACCTATCATTAACACATAATCAAACATTTCCAACTGTGGCTGTTCATTATGATAATCGATATCTATCAATTGCATCATTTGTATTTGGTGGTGAAGGTGAATATTATAGAAGAGAAGTTGGATTCAAACCTCTTTAGTCCTGTAATACAATTTACATTGACTTCCTAACATGTTTTGATATTCTTTTAGAGAATATACTGCCTAAATTGTATTAAAAATAAAAATGAGTAAACTGCCAGACCATGTAGGAATTGATTTCGGAAATCATTCTGTTAAAGCTGTAGAATTAAAAGGAATATCTACCCCTAACCCAACTCTTGAAAACTTTGGAAGCCAAAGAACGCCCCATGGTGTTATTAACAGTGAAGATGATGCTCACCAGAGACAGTTAGCTGATGCTTTAAAAGTATTGTTTACAAACTCAAAGATTAGAAATAATAAAGTGGTTGTTGCACTACCTGAGGCTTCAGTATTTACTAGATTTCTAGAATTTCCTGGAGTTAAGGAAGAAGAGTTAGACAGTGCTGTATATTACCAAGCAAAGGAATTTATCCCAATGCCAATTGATGATGTGCAAATGAGTTATGTTCAAATTGGATTTAATCAAGAGAAGAGTGCTCCTAAAGTCCTTCTTGTTGCTGCTCCTAGAAAAGTAATTGATGTATATCTAAATGTTGTTGAAAAAGCAGGTCTTGAACCACTTGCTATTGAAACAGAGTCTGTAGCAATGGGTAGAGCAATGTATAGAGCCACAAAGATGAAGCATATGGTGATGTTAGACTTTGGATCAAGCAGTACAGATATGAGTATTCTTCTTGATGAACAACTAGTATTTTCACAAAGTATTGCGATTGGTGCTGATTCCCTCACTCAAGCTATTGTGAATAAATTTAGTTTTGAATATCAACAAGCAGAAGAGTATAAGAGGAATTATGGTGTTGTTGAAGGTGTGCTTGAGGGAAAGATATTCCAAACCTTAAAACCAATTGTTGACGCCATTATCACTGAAATTAATAGAGGCGTTGAGTTCTATAAAAATAAAACATTAGCTCCTGCTCCAAAGAATATCTTTTTAAACGGAGATGGTGCCCTACTCCCAGGTCTTGCTGACTATATTTCAAAGAGTATGTCAGTGGATGCAATGCTTGCTGATCCATGGAAGGGAATAACAATACCTGATAAGTTTAAGAGTTTAGTAGGAAAGAGCCCTGCTTCATACTCTGTTGCAATTGGATTATCCTTAAAAGATGAATAATAAAGATAAGAATACACAAGTAAAAAGAAATAACCTAGTCAGAGGGTTAAAGAGTATTAACCTAATACCTCCCCTTACAGAGGAACAAGTTGTCGTTGAAAAGAGCAAAATAAAGCTTAATGTAGGAGCTTCCATTTCACTTCTCTTCTTCTTTGTTTTTACATTAGGAATTGTAGGTTTTAATATTTTTGCAAAACAAGAATTAAATAGTAAGAAGAATCAACTATACAAAATAGAAAGTGAATTAAATCTTAGAGATAGCCTGCTATCTTCAAATGATGAAATTCTCAAAAGAATTACACTTTACCAAAAGATTGAAGCAGAAACATATTCTGTAAAAGATATTGTATTGTATTTAGAATCTATCTCTAAAGGACTGGGAACAATAGATACAGTTGAAATTACAGAAGGAAAAGCCTTCCTGATTGCCGGAAGCGGTGCCAACCTTACCGAAGTATCAAAACTTTGGTATGTATTTGGAAACGATGTGTTTATAGAAAGTGTAAACCTTAAAACAGTGTCAAAAGATAGCGTAAAAGCACGATTTACATTTGAGGGTATATTTAATCTTGAGAGTTTTGAAAAGAAGAATGGATGAACCAAAGAAAGTGGAGCAAATAGCTCCTGAACAGTCAGTAGCAACTCCAAAAGCTAAAGAAGCTCCAGTAAATACACCTGCACCAGCAGCGGATGAGAACATTCTTTCAGCGGGGAGTAAGAGATTTGATAATACCTTTTCTGAACTTCAAGCAATTCAAAATAATGTGAAGAGTTTCAGGCCAGGTGATATTGTTGTTCCACTAATGAGCATAATCACACTTGGACTTCTAACAACTTTTGTATATATACCAATGGTTACAGCAGGCACTAAATTTAGACAAGAGAGTGCTGAGATTAATGAGAAGATCAAGAAACTAGAAGATCTAAATGATGACTTGGATAAAATGGATGTTTCTTTGCTTCAAACAGATTTAGCTAACTCAAGAGTTGTAATACCATTTAGTCTTCAAGTATCAGACTTTGTATCATACATTGATGATGCAGCTACAGATAAAGGGTTAGAGTTTAAAGAAATACTTGCAGGTGATATTGCGATTAAGGATGATAAGGGGGATAGAGGGATTGATAAAGCGATTAAAGGTGTAAGTGGACCTTTAAAGTATGTCGGGACTTTAAATCAGATCACAGACTTCCTAGATGAGCTTCAGGTAGCATCGCCATTCATACTTTCAGCAGATCAAATAAAGCTTAAGAAAGAGAATTCAGGTGAAAAGTGGGAAATAGCGGTAAACATTACTGGGTACTATATTAATCAAGCTTCCCTAACTAAAACAAATCTATACAACAACTTCGTACCTTACACACAGTATGAAGATACCTTGAATATATTCAAACTTAAATCAGAAAAGATTAAGTAACTTTTTAGGATAACTTTATGGTATTAAGCAATACCATTTACATCGTCATCAAGCATATCTTCAGTTGAAGCATCGGCTGTTGCTGTAGGCATCTCTTGAGAATCACTTGCTGGCATTCTATCTCTATCATCTTCTTCAACAAGAACTTTAACTCTCTTTTGCTGTCTAATAGCTGCAATAGTTGTTAAATCTCTAATAGCATTGATAGTTCTACCTTTTCTTCCAATTAATACTCCCTTATCTGCTTGGTCTACTTTAATTGTATAGATAAATAAACCGTGGAAATCTACACTCTCCTTCTCCATTACCTCAACTGCCTCTGGATTATTTACAATTGCTTTAACAATATATTCGAGAAGTGTCTTCATCGTATTAATTATAACAAATTTAATTATTAAGCTTGCGCTTCTTTCTTTTTAGCTCTACCTTTGGATTGAACAGATCCCTTCTTTCCAGCTTTTAATATTCCCAATTTAACAAAATATTGAGAAACTGTTTCTGATGGCTGTGCACCTTTCTCCATCCAAGCCTTTGCCATTTCTAAATCAATGTTAACTGATTCTTTAACGTGAGGATTGTATGAACCAAGATCTGCAACAGATCGTCCATCTCTTTTAGAAGCTGAGTCAATTACTACTACTCTGAAGAATGCTTGACCTTTCTTTCCAATTCTTTTTAATCTGATTTTTAACATATGGTGCAATTCTAACAGAGATTGTAGCTTAATTCAACATCCTATCTCTAAATATTGCTTTAATCTATTATATTAATATTAGTAAGTTATGAATAGTTGTCGTTATACTACAAAAATGTTAGTTTAATATACTATATTAAACTTGAATCATGATATGAAATACTTAAGTAAAAAGAGATTATTTAAACCGTTACACATATTCTTTTTAATTCTCCTGCTATTAATTGTCGGTGTCTCGTTATACTTTATTCCTAAAAGTGAGAATCAGGACTTAAGAAGTAGTGCAGGGATATTATTAAATGCACCAAGTATCTCTCCCCTCTCAAGCATCACTGAAACAAAAATGTATTTTAACGATGATACAGGAAGGTTGAACGCTGAAGTGACACCAATCTCTTTAGGTACTAAACAAACAGGCGGATGGTATACATTTCTTGTGACTACTGCTGAAACTCAGATGTGTACTACTCCTTCAAATATTTTCTCCCTCTCCCAAACTGAAAGACTTGTTGATAGAAAAAATTGTAAAGTTAGAACAATGCCAAGTATCAATAATCAAGAAACTGCAAACACACCAGCTATCTTCCCTCTATGGAAAAGAGACTACTACGGTGTAATGTCAGCACATCTACTCAAAGATAAAAATAATCAGATGTTTGTGTATTCAATTAATCATGGAGAATCAAAGAATAGACAGATAGATTCTGTATACAGAATTACAAAGTGTGTGCCTGTTGCTGATATGGGATATGGAGCACTTGGGTGTGATCCTAAAAACGATTGGGGAAGCTATAACGCTTGGATATCAATGTCTACCATGCCTTGGACGCTTAATAACTTAAATAGTAATACTAGGTTTACAGATTTAGGTCCAATACTATGGCCATCAAATGGATACATTGAATCTAAAGTTATGAATGGGAAATCAACATGGGTTAAAGCTACTGATGGTGGAATAAGACACCCTTCAGCGATAATTCATGAAGGTTATATTTATGTATATTATGAAGATTTAAGCCAAGGTTTAGAATCTGAGGGAAGAGGTCCTGGTATAAAAGTTGCCAGAGCTCCTATTGTTAATGGGAAAATCGATCCTAAAAGCTTCAAAAACTATTATAAAGGTACATATTCAGAGCCTTCAATGCCAGCAGGGTTTACTTTAGATAAGTACTATAATTCGCTTGCCGCCAAAGGAGGTAGATCTTCAAATATCTTTCCTCAGCATACTACAGGTAAGCTACAAGCGATTGCAGGTACTAAAAGAAATGATACAAGAACTGTTGGTAATATTTTTAGCTTTACGGTTGCTAAAGTTAAAGGAACTAACACTTTTTTAAGTGTATCAAATGACCTAACCTTAGGTGTTGTAATTAGACAATCTACAGACTTAGTTAACTGGTCTGCGCCATATGTAGTTCCTGGAACACAGGCTAATTGGTGGAAAACGGCATATGATTTTCAATCTTACTCGCTACTCTACCCTAGATTTCTGAATCAAAACGGTGATACTAATACTGAAATTGATGCAAGTGCCTTCTATATAATCGGTACACAAACTAAAAAGAAGAATGGAATAGACGCTAAAGTAGTAAATAGTATAAAGCTAAAGCTTAATCTTTAATTCAATATTACAATTAACTGTATTAAGGTTGAAATAAAGACAAGAGACATTGATATAATCGTACTATATTCACTTATCCAACCGTATTTTCCTAATACCAAACTTTTTGTTTTGTGTAAAAGTAATGTATAGAGTCCAAGTACTGTAAAGACTCCGAATCCAAAAAATACCATACCTGGTAATACAAGATTAACATTCCCTGTAGAGAAAAGTAGCATGAATATACTCCAACCTGTTATACAAGGAGCTAACCCTGAAATGAATGCTATCAATATCATCTTCCCTATACCTTTTTTACTATCTAATTCTGGATGGTCATGGTCATGCTCATGGTCATGATCGTGATTATGGTGGTGTTCGTGCTCATGTTCAAGACCAAGCTTATGAATGATAATATGTCTGATCTCTTTAATAACAGAAAATCCTGAAATACCTAATAGAATTAGGATTGTATATAAGGTGATATTTGGAACTAACTTGTATAAATCAATATAACTGTCTAAAAATAGTAATCCAACGCTAAGTAGAATAATGTCTGACATATGTGTCAGAGTAAATATAATTGTAAAAATAAGCGACTGTCTTAAATCAATCTTGTTATCAACAACAAGGGAGCCTAGAATTATTTTGTTATGTCCTCCTTCAAGGCTATGTAGCATACCCATTGCAAAGATAACAAGGAATATTAATGGAATAGTCCAAGAATTATTCTGATTTAAAAGAGATGTAAAGTACTCAATTATCTTATTACTATTCGTTTTCTCTGGGGCAATATTATTTGTATTTTCAGAATTTTGTTCTTGTCCTAGTGAAAGTATTCCATCATTGGTCTCAGAAATTGATTTACCATCTTTGTATAAAATTATTTTGTTGGATTGTGCTAGCACTTGGTCGCTAAATGCGCTGTTTGTAATTTTTAGGCGATCAATCTTTTCCACACAGTTAGCGCTGATTTGGTACCTAATACCTAGATTAATAACTATATTTACATCAACTTCTACAAATCTTTTTAGATCTACTTTACATGCGTTCTCATTGTTCTCTACCTTTATATGTTTATTTAGATATTCATAAAGCATAGAGTCGTAGCTCCCAATTTTGTTATATATCTCAACTGGACTTTTATTTTCGCCTGTAAGGGATGAAAGTTGAAGCCAGTTAAATGTTAAAGCTCCTTCGACATGCTTTTCATTAAGTTGCTTTCCTCCAACATCTTGTCCTATGTATACAATCATTGTTGATGTATCTACAGGATGAGCAAGTGTTTGTAATGGGAAAACTAGTGAAATGATTGTGATGATAATTGGCAGTATTATCCTTTTCATATGCTCAAGTTTTGTTCTTTAATTTCTTTTAAGGCTTCTGTTGCTGCGTTCTCTTCGGCTCTTTGCTTACTGCTACCCTTACCTGTTCCAAATTCTTTATCTTTTATAACTACCTTCATGGTAAAGATTTTATCGTGATCTGGTCCTTCTTCAGAGACAACTAAATATGTTGGTGTAGTTTTGTAAATTGCTTGTGCTACTTCTTGGAATTTTGTTTTGGAATCTATATCTAGTCTCTCTTCTACTATTTGGTCTATCTTTGGAACTAAATTTGTATATACAAACTTTTTAGCTTCATCGTATCCTAAATCAAGATATATGGCTCCTAGAAGTGCTTCAAAGGTATTTGCAAGTAGGTACTCTTTTTCCTTTCCTCCGGTTGCTTCTTCACCCTTGGACATTCTAAGATACTGACCAATATTTAGTTTCTTTGCTTCAAGTGCTAATGAATCTGTTTTAACAGTTGCGGCTCTGAAACTTGTTAGCTCTCCTTCTGGTCTATTTGGATATTTAGAAAAAAGATACTCGGTAATGATTAATTCCAAAACAGCATCTCCTAAAAACTCTAATCTCTCGTTATGGGCAAGTGCTGGGTCTTTCTTCTCGTTTAAGTATGATCTGTGGGTCAATGCTTCAATGTATAAATCACTGTTTTTGAAATCTAGTCCTAGATTTTGTAGAAAGTTATGTATTTCTTCCATTTCTATTTAGCTTTTTCAAATATTGCTCCCAATACTCCGTTTATGAACTTATCACTCGTATTACCACCAAATGATTTAGCAAGTTCAATTGCTTCATCTATCGCTACTTTTGGAGGTGTTAGCTTACCTATGAATCCTTCAAATATCGCAATTCTTAATAATTCTAAGTCTACCTTTTTAATTTGATCAAGTGGCCAAGCTGGTGCATATTTTGTAATGAATGCATCAATTTCATCCTTTTGTTCTGAAACTCCTTTTAGGATTGCATCATAAAGGGAGACATCATATTTATCAATTTCATCAATCTCTTTGAGGTCTTCAACTGTTAACTCTACACGATCTAATTCCATAAAGCTTTCTGCAAACAGCTTTTGCAGAACTAATACTCTTGCTTGATGTCTTGGATCATTAGGTGTCTTCATTACTTCTTTGAAGTTTTCTCTACCTTATCTCCAGCACCATAGTACCCACAGTATGAACATACAAAGTGAGGTCTTTTAGCCTTTTGACACTTTGGACATACGCTGAGAGCTGGTTGGGACAAAGCTTGAGATTGTCTTCTTCTATCTCTTCTTGCACTTGTTGATCTTCTTTTTGGAAGGGCTGCCATATTCTCTTATATCAAATTAGTTTTAATTGCTTATGGATTATATTTAATATTGCCTCTAACTGCAAGTTAAATAATCCAACTTTCTTTAATTTCTATTTTATCACCTGCTTTAAGATTTCCGCTTATCATTTCTTGCGCAATATTTCCTTCAACTTTCTCTTGTATATATCTTCTAATTGGGCGAGCTCCAAAACCAGGTTCATACGCTTTACTTGCTATTAACATTGGTATTGTAGGATCCCAATCAAGTTCTATATTCTTTTCATGCATTCGTGTATATAGCTCGTCTAGTAGTTTATCGCTAATAATTGAAAGATTTTCTAAGTTTTGAGGATGAAATACTACAATTCCATCAAATCTGTTAAAGAGTTCAGGTCTAATTGCTTGTTTTAACTCAATCATAACTCTGTTTTTTGTTTCTTCCCACATCATTTTTGACTCTAAGCTTTCAAGTATTAAGTTTGAAGCTATATTACTTGTAAATATGAGAATAGCATTGGTGAAGTCTACTACTTCACCATTTGTGCCTGTTAACTTACCTTCATCGATTAACTGAAGAAACAGATCTAATATCTTTGGATTGGCTTTTTCAATCTCATCAAACAGTACAACTGTATACGGATTTGATTTCACTTTATCTAACATTGAAGTGTGAACTTGCTCTGAACTGTTTGAGGATGATTTACCAAGGAGTTTCTCAACACTATCCTCATTCATATATTCACTCATATCAACTCTTACAATGTCATCTTTACTATTAAAGTATTCATTGGATACCACTTTGGCAAGATATGTCTTACCTACACCTGTTGGACCTATGAATAAGAATGAACCAATTGGTCTATTAGGATCTCTAACGTCAGCTCTACCTCTTCTGAGGGCTTCTGTAATTACATGTACCGCATCATCTTGCCCTATTACTCTCTCCTTAATTCTTTCTTCAAGAGAAGTTAGGAGTTGTGCTTCAGCAGAAGTAATATCTCCAACAGAGATATTTGTTTGCATAGATATAATTTTGGCTACATGATCGGATGTTACCTTATTTATCCCATTTGATTTCGCCCAAGAGCAAGTATCTTCTAGAAGGCTCACAGCTGAATCTGGAAGCATTCTGTTATGAATGTACCTCTGTGAGTATTGAATACTAGAAATTAATGCAGGGAATGTAATATATAGCTTTAATGACTTTTCTAATACTTCAATTTTGCTCTCTAGTATTCTCAAGGTATCTTTGGAGGTACTCTCCTGAACTTCAATATTTGTAAAGCTTTGTCTAAATGATTCGTTTGTATAAAAATACTTTTTATAATCGGCGTAATTTACCGTTCCTACAATAGGGAATCTCCCTTCAAGTATAAAAGGTAAGAGAATGTCTGCAATTGAATGTCCCGATTGTGCGGCTTTTGCAGGTATTAACTCTTGTAGTTCATCAATATATAAAATTACATTTCCAGCTTTTGCAAGCTCATTCATGGCTTTAAGTACAACAGATTCCATATTTTTGGATCTTGAAGAGTATGCGATTAGTCCGTTTATATCTAGTTGTACAATTCTTAAGCCTTGAAGTAATGGAGGGATTTCCCCTCTGTTTATCTTTTGTGCTAAACCTTTTATTAATGAGCTCTTCCCTACTCCAGGTTCCCCAATTAAAAGAGCATTCTTTTTATTTGGCCTACCTAAAAGAGAGATGAGTAGTTCTACTTCTTTTTCATGACCTATACCAAATTTATCTGATTGTTTAGCTATTTCTTCGTTTATATCTCTACTAAATTGACTTAGTATAAATGTGTATCCATATATCCAACTTTTTGCGATACCACCTGTTCTGTAATATGGTACTAACGGATTGAGTTGTCCATAAGGGTTATGTTTTATATTGAATCTCACAATGTAACCTGCAATTTCTCTTAGTATGTTTAGGTTACTGTCCTGTTTTAGCAAGCTTTTGTCTAAAGATTTTATTATCTTGATAAGTGCAAGGAATATATGTATGGGTTCAACATTCCACGATTTTGTCATTAAAGCCTCTTCAAATGAGTACATTAGAAGTAGATTATTTCCTAATTTGCTAACTTTCTCTTTTGAGATTTCCAACTTCTTAGGATCAATATTAGCCCTGTTTAGCATTTCCATTACATCCTCATGAGTTAATAAATCTTGATATAGTTTTTGAATATCAAAATTCTTATCTTCTACATTTAGATATTCCATTACTTTGTATGAAATATATTTATATGGATTTAGATGTCCATAACGAGCAAATTGAATCCCATTATGTTTCATCTCCTCAATTTCAACTTGAGGTATTATTGGAGTGTTAGGTAACTTTGAAAATATATTCTTTGTATTGTAGTACTGATACCAGAGAATTATTACTCCTATAAATGCAACCCAAAATAGTGAGTTTATTATTGGTGATTCAAGAAATGTTTCTAGAATTACAATTTGGTCGAATATATTTAAGTAGGTTATTAAATAGGCAATTGAAATGAGTAGTCCGGGTAATACAAGTATATTACCTACTCTATACATAATCTGCTCAATGTATTTCTCTTTTATTTTATTCTCAATATATTGTAGATATGCAATCCAAGAGAACTCAAAGTATGTGTCTCTTGTTAATATGAATGGGATTTGTTCTTTCTCTAGACTTAATGGGTATTTGTTTTGAAGTATTGAGACCTTTCCTTTGGATCTATCATGGTATCCAATCATTGTTCTGTTTTGTGGGTCATTCCAAGTAATCATGTTAGAGTGTTGATATAAATGGTGTTAAAACAATTCCCAAAAAAGCTATTACTGGTAGTAGTATCCAAATCAAGAGAAATAGTAGATAGCATACTAATGTAGTTAGAAATACCGTAGCTCCGATAGGCAAGAATAACAACTTCATAATTATTCCCATTATTATTCCAACAAATGAGTTATCTCTATGCCAAGGTACAAAAAAGTTTAAAAAGAGAAGTGAGACTGAGAATTGGTCATCAATTATTGTAAGTACTCTTCGTAATGAGAGGATATACCACACGGGCATTGTTATATACCACCATGCTGAGATATCTTTAAACCAAAGCATAAAAGCTTGAGTATTTGAAAGTGGTGTTATCGGCTCAAAAATATCGTTACTGTATTTATTTGTAATCTGTTCTTGGGCAGTCATCTGTATAGTTTATATTAACTCCTTAATTGCTTCAACATAAAATTGATATGGGATACTTTAAAAGAGTATAATATCCTATGGCAGTAGAAACATTCAAAAAATATATTAAAGAAAAAGGTATTAAGCTTGAAATATTAGAGTCAGATCAGAGTACTCATACTGCAATTGATGCCGCTAAGGTTCACGGTGTTCCTGTTTCAAATATAGTTAAATCCCTTCTTGTTAAAACAGATGAAATATTTAGAATATTTTTAGTCCCGGGTGATAGGCGTTTAGATTTAGAGTCAGTAAAGAATAGATTTAATTCTAAAGTAGTTAGGATGGCTGGACCTGATGAAGTAAAGTTGATAACTGGATACTCTATTGGAGGAGTTCCACCCATTGGACATATAAATAAACTTGATATTCAAATTGAAGAAGGTTTTGATTCAGATTCTGATGTCGTTGCTGCAGCTGGGAGCAACAATAGTGTATTTAAGTGCTCACTTGATAAACTTAAAGAGTATATAAATGAATAAATATAAAAACTTCCTTTTTGATTGGGATGGAACTTTAGCAAAGACTTTAGATGTTTGGCTAGAAGCATATAAAGAAGTTTTGAAAAATAGAAATATTGAAGGTGTAAAAGATCTTGATATAACATCAAAAGCTTTTGGTAAATGGCAAGTAGGATTAGAAAATATCGGAATTAGAGATAGTGATGTTGCAATTAATGAGTTAATCGGTATTGCAAATGCAAATATGAAGAATGTGCTGTTATATGAAAATGCCATTGATACACTAACTCATTTAAAGAGTTGTGGAGGAAAGTTAGCAATAATCTCTTCTTCACCTAGAGATATGCTAGATTTCGGGTTAAAAAAATATGATTTAGAGAAGTTCTTTGAGATCATTGTTACAAGGCATGATGTTCTTAATGGTAAACCACATAGAGAGATGGTAGATAAAGTACTAAAGACTATTCAAGGGGATATTTCTCAGACAGTAATAATTGGAGATACAGAAAGTGATATTCAAACTGCAAAAAACTCTGGAGCTAAATCAGTACTCTTTTATCCAGAGCATAATCAATTGTTTTATAATAAAGAGTATTTATTAAAATATAATCCTGATTTTGTAATTAGTGATTTAAAAGAAATTGAAGGATATCTGTAAACTATTCTTGATTTGACTCATGTTTTAGATTTTGATTAGCTCTATTTGAATGAAAACTTCTAAATGATCTATTATGACCTGCAACATCAAGTAATAGGTTTTTAAACCTTGGGGAGTAGCTAGATAACCATTCCATGAAGCTTCCCTCATGGTCGA
>CAZIIC010000001.1:44097-57320 GCA_964539195.1 uncultured Candidatus Saccharibacteria bacterium | reverse complement strand
GTGCCTGAATACTTCAGGCGGTTGATTGACCCTACAAATTTATAAACATCATTTTTGATCTTTCGGCATATCTTAAAAGATGTCTGTCAGGAAAAAAGATATCAAGTTCCGTTTCCTTTCCACTAAGTATTAATGATCGGAATACTCCTTCATGAGTTGCCACGTTTATCTGCATTCCTAGCTTATTTGCCAAGTGATTAATTCTCTGTGTATGGCCTTCTCGACAGAAACTTAACGGTGTTGATTTAATACCTAACATTTGGGCCGCATAACTTAGCGCCTCAAGTTCTGTTTTTGTACCTACAGGTGCTTTACCAAATATTTTTGGATTGATGCTTCTATAATCTCTCTCTGAAAGGCCTAAATTTGTAGCTTCTTCTATAAACGATTCTCTATATATTTCGTGTAGTGGAACTCCATCTGAAATCTCATTTAAATCAGCGCCAAAAAGGATATATGGTGGCACCCATGGCACATTATTTTCAATCGCTAATATCATTTGATATTTGAGCATAACTGCAAGAGAAAGAGGTCCTAAATATCCTTCAGCATCTGGTTTTCTATCTTGAGATCTATACACATGAAATAGTATTAGCTCTGATTTTTCGCTTAATTCGGACTGCGGGTACACTATTCTATCGAATTAGATTATATTGGTGGGCTGTCTTTTAATTTAGGGTATTGTATCATCCTTCTGTAAAATCTAGAAGACGGGTAGATTGATCTCTATTCACACATAAATATGATAGTTATGGTGGGCGATATTGGAATTGAACCAATGACCTCTACAATGTCAATGTAGCGCTCTAACCAGCTGAGCTAAACGCCCTTATTTTGGGTATTTTACTACTACTTTATTACCTTATCAATTAATCCATACTCTAAAGCTTCTTGTGCTGTAAAGTATTTATCTCTATCGATATCCTTTTCAATTGTTTCTAATTTTTGTCCAGTTGTATCAGAAAGAAACTGTGCAAGCTTTTTCTTAGTTTTAATAAGTTCTTCAGCTGCGATTGCGATATCTGTAGCTTGACCTTGAGCTCCGCCTAGTGGCTGGTGTATTAATATCTTACTATTTGGAAGTGAAAATCTTTTCCCTTTCTTTCCTCCTGCAAGAAGTATTGATCCCATTGATGCAGCAAGTCCTACTGCAATTGTAGATACATCACATTTTATATAGTTCATTGTATCAAGTATTGCCATTCCTGATGTAATTACACCTCCTGGTGTATTTAAAAACATTTGAATATCTGCTTTAGGATCTTCTTTTTCTAAGAAAAGTAATTGAGCGATAATAGTATTTGCCATACTATCTTCAATTTCCCCCGTTACAAATATTATTCTATCTTTTAATAATCTAGAATATATATCGTATGCTCTTTCTCCGTTCTTCTCTTTTTCAATTACTGTTGGTATTAGGTATGACATAGTTATGATTATTACAGAAGTTCTATTATATCTTTCGATGGGTTATTTAATTCTTTGAATATCTCAGCCAAAGTGAGAATATCATTCCCGTTTTGTGCTGTATAGTTTAGAATTTTACTCCTAATTATTTGATATGGAGATCTTTCGTCTTGTAACTCTCTTGTCTCTTTCATTTTTATCATTCTACTAACAAGTGTCGCAACTGCATAGTTACCGATGTAATATCCAATAATACTAAATAAATCATCATGCGTTAAAGATACATTATGTAGCTCAATGGCTTTACTTTCGAGGCTATAGTCAGCAACGAAATCAATAAGCTTGTCCCAGTTATCAAACTCAATTCCAGCCTCAGTTTCAGTACTTAGAAACTTCGATAAATCTTGAAAAGAACTTTCTGGATATATTGCCATAATTATTAAAATTTATAATTAAATCTACTTTTTCTTTGGCATTACCTCTTCTAAGAACTTGGCATATGCTCTTTGTTTTAGAGATACTTTTCTAATATATTCTCTCCATTCGGCATTATCATATAGAGTTGGATCTTGAGGGTTTGTTTTCTTTACCTTCTCAATATCTTCTTCTAATTCTGCGTCGGAAATAGTAATTTTCTTCTCTGTTGCATATAGTTTTAGGAATACATCTGTTTCTAATGCTTCCTTTGCATCTTTATGGAATCCATCAACTAGATCCTGAACTTTAACCCCTATTTGGTCTGCATATTTGAACATATCAGTTCCCATTGCTTCTAATTGGTGATTAAATTCGTGTTCTCTCTCATGTGCTTCAAAATGAACTGCTGGATCTGGTACTTCAATATTTGATAGCTTAATTGCTTGGTTTAATGCCTCGTTTTCTGCTTTTCTTAGTGTTAAAGCCTCTTTTTCAACTGTTAATGTCTTTCTAATTTCATCTGTTAACTTCTCTAAATCATCTGTTTTTGAAAGAGAGAGTACTTGGGATGCTTCTTCAACCCATTTCTTTGTTCCTTTTTTAGCTTTAATTCCTTTATGCTCTTCTAGTTTCTTTAGTATTTCTTTGACTTCATCTTCAGTAACTTTCTCAACCTTTGTATCTACTTTAACCTTCTTCAGATTACCTAATTTGAATGTAGGCATAATAGTGCAATGTACTTTAAATGTTACATCTTTATCTGTACTTAAGTCTGGAATCTCTTTAAATTCTGGTGTAGCAATTAACTCAATTTTCTCTTCTTCTACAGCCATTCTAAGATTCATAGGTGCAAGTCTGTTAAATACCTCGTAAAGAAGTTTTGCTTTTATAGCTGGTTCAACTAATTCTCTTGGTGTTTTTCCTTCTCTAAATCCTTTAACTTTAGTTTGAGTTAATTCACTATTTAACATAGTTTCGTATGATTTAGTCATTGCTTCTTTTGAAATTGTTACTTCTATTTCAATAGTTGAGTCATTTATCTTTTTAGTTGTGTAGTTCTTCATAGTTATATTTTTAGATTATGGCGTTATTATATATTTAAACTTCATATAGTTCAATTTTTTCGTAATTTGCAAACTTCTCAGCAAACTGAACATATATTTCAGTGGCATCTTGCAGAGGGTCTAAGTCGAATTTTCGAAGAGTGTTTTCAGTTAGTTTCTGAGAATTATGTGAAAGCGATGGCTTAATATTCTCTAAAAAAAATGTACTTGTGAAATATTCTTTAGGTGTTATGTCTTTAGGAATTGTATTTGGAAATATATCTTTAAAGTCTATTGACTGATGTAAACACCAAGAATAAATTAAGAGGGGGTGTAATTGAAGAAGCGGTTGTCTTGATCCAGCGCCGTGTACAAAACAAAGCTTACTATCCATTAAGAAATTTAACTCCATCACTCTAGATCCGCAATCTTGAGGTTCAATTATACGGCCATGCCTAGCATTGTTAATGAAAAATGTTATAAAATTCCACTCACGCTGTGATAATTGAATATTAAAACTCTCATCTTTGAATATATTATATATTTTACTTATAGTAACCATTATTCAAGTTTCAGGTAATTAATTTAGAATTTAAGGTTTTATTTCCTGGAATTAACTCCAGATACCAGTTTTTTGGCTATCAGTACCTTGAAACTCAGTATTTACTTCTTCTACTGATACTGGGAAAAGTGACAATAGATTTGTTTGCTTCTCTCGTTCAACTCCAGCAGTTCCAGCAATTCTCTTACGTGGGTTTTCTAACTTTGGAAATAATTCTAGATGGCTATCAAGGTTTGTTTGTAATATCTTATTGCCTCCCACATATTAGAATTATATTCTCTTTGAACCAATGTACCTATTCCATCTGTATTTAGCTGAACTATTTCTATCAACTGATAAATAAGTTCTTGAGAGGGGAATAACACTATCTCTGAATTGTCATTAGATTTTATTGTTAATTTTTTCATAATTTTTTTTAATAAATTTATAATTATATTTTTAGTACAACTGTTGTATGTTTGATTCTTCATCAAAACAATATTTAGCAATTGTAGTTGTGATATGTTTTGTTAGGTTCGCATTTCTTCTTATCTCCTTCTCATCAACAGTATGCCTTAGTTCCCGAACATATAAATTGAATTCATTCGGGAAAGTTTGTTGGAAATATATAAACGGATTTGAGTGAATGGTTGCTCTAAGATCTGTCCCTTTTGTCGCTTGTATGAACTGATGTTCTAAAACAGTAGCTAGATGTTCATGGTCCTTTATGCCACAATACTCTTTTGCCACAATCCCTAGTATAAAGGGGTTGATGATAATCGAATGATTGTTAGTAGAAAGGTCAGTTTTACATAAATGTGCTTCTTGTAAACCTAAGATTGCCTCTTCATAGTCTCTATAATACCTTGAGTGGTCGCATGGTGCTCCCATATGTATAACGTATTCTGTTGCCCTTATTAAAAAACTTAACTGCACTTCAGAAATAATATAATATTTTTCCGGGTTACTAGGGTCTGATATTGAAATTTTATGAAATGGTGAAAACATATCTATATACTCCCATATACTTTATCTAATTTAGCTATTACTACTAACCTCTTATCACTGGTCCAAAGTGGATGACATGTAATTAATGTTAGTCTGTAATCATATGTTTGTGAAAGAATATCTCTGTTATTCTTCTCAACAACCTTTGTTTCTGTAACTGTATATCTATATACTCCGTCTTTTTGATTAATTATTACCTTATCCCCTACCCGTACTTTATCTAACATAAAGAAGGTATCTGTTCTTGGAGGAAGGTGTAGGAATCTATGTGCAATTATAACGGTATTACCCTTCTTTCCTGGTTGCCCTGAGAGTGGGAAGTGCCAAAACCCTCTGTTCATTTCATTTGAATCTCTTCCGTCTACAACACTTCCATTAATATTTGCGCTTGGGATGTAAAGTGATGTTTTTTGCTTTTCCATATTGAAAAGTACTTTACCTTCATTTTGATATTTGATGAGTTCTTCCTCAGATATGTGCTCAAGTGATTTGCTGCTTAACAGATCATTTTCTACCGTTTGAATATCTGGAGGAGATATTCTTGTAAAGAGGGATAGAGTTGTATTTGCAGATACTTTCTTGCTATCTACTTGTGAAGCCACTACTTTTAAATCTGGAATTTTAGGAAAAACCAGAAAAGTTAATATTGATGCTAAAACAAGGATTACTAATCCTACCGATGTTATTTTTGCTAAAAGTTTTAACATTTAACTATTCAATATATTATAGGGTAGTATTTTACCAGATATCTCTATATATTGCTATTTCTTCTTGTTTGGAATAGAATATGGATAGTATAAATTTATATAGGTTATATATGCCTAAGAATCAGAAATTAGATACACCAATGGTGGAAAAGATTAAAATTGAAAGAGAAGAAGGTGAAAGTATGACTTCCATGATTGTTGGAACAGTACTTGTAGCACTTGGAATACTTCTTTTTGTTATTGGTGTTGTTATGTTCGTTTTGTATTATCTTCCTCCAAGAGAAGATAGAAATGTAAATAAGCCAGTACTTACAGAACTACCAACTACAACTAATTCAGTAAAGTTGAATATTAAAGGTGAAAGTGAATATGAGAAGGTAATGGTTTGGGTTAACGATGAGTTAGTAAACGGTGGAGTTGAAGTTAAAGATAATAAGTTTGAATATGAATATCAAGTTTCTAAAGAAGGTAACTATTCAGTTGAGGTTGCAGCTTTAAAAGGTTTTCCAATTAGACTTCGAAGTGAGAAAACAAATCCAATGGCTGTTGCAATTGATTGGACAGCACCAAGTAAGAATGTAACCTTTAAGTATAGTAAAGAAGTAGATACCAAGAGATTTGCGGTAAAAGGTAAGGCTGAAGCTAATACTGTAGTAACAGTTAAGAGTGGAAATAAAGAATATATTGGTAAAGTTAATGATAAAGGTGAGTTTGAAATAAAGAATATACCTCTAAAAGTAGGTGATAACTCTTTCACAGCCTCTATTGCTGATGCTGCTGGAAACTCAGCAAGAATTGATACAAATATCAATGTTGTATATGCATTAGGAGATATTAATGGTGGAGGTGTTACAGATCTTCCAGAATCAGCAGGATTATTTGAGAATCAAGGAATATATAACTTAGGTAATACATTAATATCATTCTTTGGATTAATGTCTATGTTAGTATTAGGAGTTAACCTATATCTAGTTAAGAGAAAGTTAAATAGTTAAGATTTACGCTATTAGCGTTATGGATGATCAGAAAATAATCGCACTATTTGTTGAAGGAATAGAACCAGAAGAAGTTATGACTTGGTTTAGACTTAACTTCTCTCAATATAATCATCTATTACGTGTGGTTAAGTATGAATTAACAGGTAAGTCAGCTGATTCAATTCAGGAAATGAGTCAGAGAGGTGAGAAATGGGCTGTTTTAATTACTAATAACCAATCTGTATTAGAGGAAATAAGAGACCTTGGGGAATTTGAGAAACTTTCATATGAAGGATCGGTTATCAATACTGGGGAACAGATTTCAGTAACACCTATTTTATAATCACAGGATATAAATTTCCAATGACACTTTTACCAGAGGTATCTAGTCCGAAAGTGATTCGCTCGATAATTTCGGATCTTGAGAAAATTAGAGGAGATGAATCTGTTTGGACGTCTTTGCCTCAGATAGGTAACTACTACTACTCGAAAGATCGAGATACTTTTAATACAATTGAAAAAGGATTTAAAAATAATACTTCTAATTGTTACCAACCTACACTGGTTGCTTTATATTGGGGGATGAAGCAAGGATATAGAGTCGGGTTCCGTTTGTTCGATAGTTATTATCCACACCCATTTGGGTTTATTGATGACGGTGAAAATCTTATAATGTTTGATTATTTTGCGGAAGTAGATAGGCATACAAGGGTCACGATTGTGCATCGGACTGAATCAACTAGCATTAATTTTATAAGTGATGAGAATCATTTATGGACAACAGTTAAATTGTTTGATCTTCTGGAAGGTTTATCTGAAAGACTTCAAGCAGGTAGTCTAGAAAATACTAGTATACTTTCTGAGATATTGAGATTGGATTTCTCAGATCATAAGAATGTATATAAATATGGATTACATTTGGTTAGTCATTTTACTTAGTAAAATAAACAATCATGAAAATCTAATGTATAATTAAGTATTAAATTGAGGGATTAATGTAATGAGAAAAAAAGATAATGATATTTCAACATGCTTTAGATACAGCTAAGTCTCCAAAGATTGAAAATGCCACAGTAGTGACCTTACCTCATGAATCACCAACAGCTTGTTTAATGGGTATCTCTGTACAATCGACTCCTCAAAAAGGTGAAACTGTTTATGTAATATTATCACCGATAATCACTTTGATTGTAGGTGAAGAACCAGTATCACGAAATCAAGATGTTTTAACTTATCGTTGTCACAATGAATGGGATTTAAGCGGGATTAAAAGCTTTATTGAAGGTAACTCAGAAGTTAATAGCAGTATGTTTAAGAGTTAGACTCCTGTTTAACAATTCTCTTCCCAAACTCACCGCTGTATACACCTAGTTGTATTTTTTCATTTAGAGATTGTACTGATATCTCTTCTTGTTCGTAGTTATTTAGTATCTTAGGGGATTTGTTTGTTTTAAAGAGTAGCCATAGTTTATCACTAATCATTCCTGTGATAATTGCCTCTGAATTTATGAATGTATTTATATCCGTTTTTGAAAAGAAACCGTAATACTCTCTATCCCCTGCCCTGTGTACTGGATGTGTATGCATATTAAATAGGTATTTCACTTCTATTTTTGTCGGAATGTTTTTATAGTACACATCAGTAGATGAGTATAGATCACTATCAACCAAAATTTGCTTAGTTAAATATCCTTTATGTCTGCTCTGTACATATCGAACAGTTACAGTTGAATTTGTTGTAACAGAAGAAGTAGTACCTTTTGTAACTCCAGTTATTATTAATTCTCCATCTGCCCAAAACACTGAAAAAGCTCTCTCATGGTCGTCGTTTTTAGTCTCGTTGTGGATTTGTACTATCTTCTTCCAAAACTTCTCATCTAAAGTTATTACATCTGGAAGCTCGTAAGGGTATGGGAGTGTTTTTGAAATCCCCCACTGTTTTAATTTGTTATATAGTGTGTAGAAGGAGAACTTATTTATATTGTTGCTTGAGAATATATCTTTTAGAAAATCAAACATTTTTATTATCAATATTTTACAGTACAATATATCACTATGGTAAAGGTAATTAAATCAAGATCTCTTCTAATTCTATCTGTACTCGTTTTCTTATATGTAGGAATTGCTTTATTAGCTCCTATACTACTTAAAAGTGGATATAGAGATATTGCAACCCCAATCTATGATGTTTATGAAATATTTTGTCATCAAAGGGTTGAACGTTCAATCTTTATATTTGGAAAACAGAGCTTCTATACTATAACTGAGCTTAAGGGAGATGGATTTATTCCTGTAAGTTCTGAGTCAAATGCATATCCTGAATATTTTGGGCATGATTTTAATGGCAATGAAACTGTTGGTTATAAAGTGGCAATATGTGTTAGGGATGTTGCACTTTACCTGACTTTTGCTTTGGCACTGCTGATACTTTCTATTAAAGGGACAAAGGTTTATCCTTTGTGGTTGGTTCTCTTACTTATTGCTCCTATATTTATTGACGTCGGAATTCAAGCTATATTTGAAACGCTTCAACTGCATGGGCGATACTTGGATTATATAAATAACCTACCTAAAAGAATTATTACGGGAATATTATCTGGAATTGGAGTGAGTTTAGCCTTATCAAATTTAATAGCAAAAAGTTTGACTAATGATAGTAAAAAAGGCGATAATCAAAAATGAGAAGAGAATACACAGCAATATCTGGAAAGAATAAAATGGATGATTTAATCCCAAAAACAAGAGGTTTGATGCAGCGAAGTATTGAAACAGTTGAGCATAGAAACTCCTATACAATTGATATATCACTTAAAAGTATATTACTAGTTCTTGGTACATTAGGGGTAATTTATATTGGTGGACAGCTACTTGAGATTTTTACACTTCTCTTTTTTGCCTTTATTGTCTCTTCAGCTGCCGTACCTTTAGTTAAGTCACTAACTTTAAGAGGTGTACCAAAAGGGATCTCTATCTTTTTAGTATATATATTAATAATGCTTGTGCTATTAGGAACATTAACATTGATATTTGTACCATTTGCTACTGAATCAAGAAACTTAGTAACAAACCTTCCTCAATATGTTAATAGCTTTATTGCCACACTAGCGAATTTTGATTTATTTGGGCTTAAAATTGATACTCAATTTGTAAATCAATATCTGGATAATATTGTAGGGTGGCTTTCTAATTCACTTTCAAGTGGAGCTGGGTCAGACGGTATTAAGAGTGCACTAGACACAGTTTTTAGTCTTGCCGGTGGATTGCTTTCTATTGTTACTATGCTATTTATGTCTATATATATGGTTACAGATCATGATAATTTTGTAGATTTAGTACTACTAAGAATTGTTGATGAAGAGAAAAGAATTAGAGTGAGGAAGTTGGTAATTGATGTTGAGGAGAAACTTGGAAACTGGCTGATTGGTCAATTGATTCTCTGCTTTATAATTGGGTTTTTGACATGGATATTACTAACAATTGCTCAAGTTCCATTTGCACTCCCTCTTGCTGTACTTGCCGGACTACTTGAATCAATTCCAAACTTAGGTCCAATAATTTCTGCAGTACCAGCCACCCTATTTGCTTTAATTGCTGGCGGACCAGGATCAGCATTAATTGTGCTGATTGGCTGTGTTGTAATACAACAATTAGAAAATGCCGTAATTGTTCCAAGAGTAATGGCAAATGCTGTTGGACTTAAACCTATTGTTGTAGTTATTGCTGTAGCATCTGGCTTTACCCTTTCAGGACCAATTGGAGCTTTGATATCAATTCCTGTTGTTGTATTAGGAGAAATACTGTTCCAGTTCTATCAGGACTTGCAAAAGCTTAAAGCTAAAGGTATTGTTTAGTGATATTTAAAAACACTGCCCATGTTTGGAATACCCGGAAATAAAAGAGAAGAGCAAATCGATATAATGGTATCTCACCTAGAAGATATTAATGATAGTTATGCAAGTGAAAACTCACTTGGAAGAAAAGGATTAAGTCTTTACAAGCTACATAATTTTGATGTCCCTATCTCTGATCTATTCATAATATCTCCACAAATATTTGCTGAATTTGTAAGGAAGGTTTTAAGTTCAAAATATGGAGAGGAAATATTAAAAGAGAAAAACCCTGAACCTAGGGAAATATTAATGGCTTTTCATAAGGTTGATTTTGAAGAAGATATTAAGAAAGAGATACTAAAAGAGTATACAAAGCTATCAGGATTTTCTGATGCTTGGGTATCTGTTAGATCTTCAACCTGTGCTCCTACTTATCCAGATGTATCGTTTAGTGGTGTTTTTTCAACAGAATTAAATGTTCGTGGGTTTAATAATTTGCTTAAAAGTATTAAAAGCGTATATGCTTCGATGTTTACTGATTCGGCTGTAATGTACGCTGTTCGCGAAGGAGTTGAACTTGCTGATGTAAAGCTTGGAATTGTTGTACAAAAGATGGTTCATGCCGAAGTATCAGGTACATGTTTTACACTTGATCCTGTTACGCTGAGTAATGAGAATTTAAGTTTAGAAGCTGTTTATGGTCTTGGTGATGTAATTTCATTAGGAGAGATTACTCCTGATACATATCAATTAAGAAAAAAGAATCTTGAGATACTTGAAAAACATATATCTCCTCAAGATTGGATGAAGATACAGTCTCTAAATAGCGAAAAAGGTGGGTTTGAAAAGATTTCTATATCTTCAACTTGGAGTCATAGACAGAAGTTAGAAGACAAGTATATTCAAGAGGTATCAAAGATTTCACTATTGATTGAAGATAAGGTTGGTGAGAGTGTTGATGTTGAGTGGGTATTATCTGGAGGTAGAATTTATGTATTGCAATATAAACCTGCATATACAAAACAATCATATCTTTCACATCATGTTCAATTTGGTGGGTATTCATATGTAGCAAATACTGTTGGACAAGTCATATCTGAGCTCTCAACTAGAAATGTTCAAAGAGAAGAAATGATTGAGAACTCAATGCATCAAGCTCAGATGTTAATTGAAAAGCAGATTGAGAAAAAAGAAGAAGTTGTTGAACATAAACCAGTTGAAGCGATATCTAAACCATTAATACAATCGTTAACTAGCGGTATTGGAGTTAGTTTTGGACAGGTTAAAGGAGTTGCCAAAATCATTAGTACTCCTTTGGATAAGGTGGAGAAGGAAAATATATTACTGATCTCTGAATATGACTCTTCTCTCTCCCCTCTCATCTTAAAATCATCAGGAGTTATTTCTGTTGGTGGTGGGTTAACTAGTGAGTTAGCAATTCTTTGTAGAGAGTTTGGAATTCCAGCAATTGTTGGCATTGCAGATTTGCTTGAGAAAGTACATGAAGGAGATACTGTTGAAATTGATGGAAATAGCGGAAGTGTGTACATGGTAAATCGTGCAAAAATTGAAGAGATTGCAGTTGCAAAAGAGATTATTGCCAAAAAACAAGAAGCTCAATTTGTCACTTCTAAGGTGGAGACTAAGATGGAACAAATAGATGATTTACCAAATATTCTCACAGCAACAAAGATATATATAGATGGAAATAGTAGCGAATTTGTATCAAATTCTGATGGAATTATGTTTGTAGATATGGATAAGGTAATACTTTCATATGGAAAACACCCTGCAGATGTTGTAGCTGATGGTGAGTATAAAAAGTACGCTCAAGAAGTAATACAGCCAATTTTAAATGTTGCCTCCTCATATTCCCCAAAGGAAGTTGTCGTTGTTATTGGTAAAGGTACTGTTGCAGATTTTAAAAAGATTGGTAAGGCAGAAAACAGCGAGAATTCTGAACTAGTTGGAAGCATAAAGGGAGCTACAAGATACTTAGGAAATAAGAAAGCTTTAGATGTAGTTGTAAGATTGATTAAAAGAATTAGAAATATTCATGGACTCCGAAATGTTTCAATTGGTGTATATCAACCTCAAGGTGGTAACTTAATGAAAGAAATTAAAAAAGAGATTTCAGCGAGAGGTTTAAGAAGAGGCTCATCATTTAATATCTATGCCGTATTTGAGAATCCTGCCGAAGTTATTATGTGTGAAGATATATTAGATGCTGAAATTGACGGTGTTGTTATTGATACCCCTACTCTTGCTCGTCATGTTTTCAGTCTTCCCCTAACTGGTAAAGATGTTGTATATGATTTGAGTTCAAACAGTATTTTTAGGATTGTAGATTCTATATCTCAAAGTACCAAAGCAAGGGGAAAAAGATTTGTTGTGTTTGTTGAGGATAATAAGGAGCTTGTTAAGTATTGTGTATCTAAAGGTGTTTATGGAATTGTAGTACCCCCTGTATATTTAAACACAGCAAAGAAGTTAGTATCAGATCAAGAGGCAAAGATAATACTTAGTGTTAAGTAATTAGGATGTAGGATGAGTTTGTCGAAAGAATTCCATTAGATCTCGCATTAACGGATCCTCCTGTACTATAAATCGTTTATCTAATTGATTATACCTTGGAAGTACAGTTAAATCGGCATTAAATATTTTCAGTGTACCTTTAAATCCAAATTTTTCTAGTATTCTTACTTGTTCGCCTACAGCCTCAGTAGTTTCACTCATATTCTCAATTGCATTGATTAATTCAATAACGGTTTGGAATTGCTCGTCGTCCGTCATCAATTCTAAGTTCATTTGATCTTCTGCAGGTAAAAAATACAGTGATAATCCTGTACTATTTTGTAGCAATTCAAACTTATATTTAGGAATATATCGACAATATTTTGATTCAAATATCGCTATTGAAGTCGTTTTCGAGCCATCGTCATTAACAGACTCTCTTATTTCAATTGTATGCTGATTTCCCATAATTAAACGGTATTATACAACATAAATCTTAAATGTATATGACAAAACTTTGACAATTATTGTCATATTTTAGTCAAGATAAAATAAATATATTTGATATCATTTACTAAATAATTATCAATGTAAATTATGTATTATCCAATTTTAGAAAATTTTCAGGAAGGTAGTGTACCCGAACCACATGAGTTAAGACGACAGCAATTGAGTAACTTAAGAGAATTGGCCAAAGAAGGAACCCAAATTGGAGCAACTGTTGTAATTATGAGGGCTGAGCATGGTGAAGGGTATTTCGGAAAAGATTCTAGTCTGAC
>CAZIIC010000001.1:13617-44087 GCA_964539195.1 uncultured Candidatus Saccharibacteria bacterium | reverse complement strand
GTCTGACTATTTTGACAGTATTCGGTATTAGAATGGTCACCCTAAAATCATTATTGATTAAACCAAGTCATCTTTATATTCAGGAGAATCAAGAGTTTCCAACCGGAGGATTTTTTATGGTTGCTAGAGAAAATAGTGATTTTGAATACAGTGCTGATTGCCCTTGGTTGAGTGATTTAAAAACTGATGTTTTACATGTCTCTAATACATTGCCAAATTCGTCTAATACTACTCTGTTCATTTGCCCATCTGGAGGATGGGATAATTTTGATCAGCAACAAATATTTGATTCATTAAAAGTAGGTGTAGATCTTTTATCTGCTGCTTATAAATTGAAAGATGAAGAGAGAAACCCTATTCCACTTGAAGGAAAAAAACTAGATGAATTTTTGGGAATGTGTGCTTTTGTATTGAAGAGAGACTTTGAACTACATGGTCTAATAACACCTAGAATATCAAATAAATATTAACTACATGTCAAACAAGGCTCATCAATTCAGACTAATTTCAATTTTCAATTTTAATGTATAGAGCAGAAACTTTTCGAGGTTTAAAAAAGCTTTTAAAGAAATTTGAGAACGAAACTTTGAAGAATATAAAATATATTGACCAGTATTATAATTCGATACATGAGATATCTGAGAATATTTTAAATGAGTTTTGCAGTTTAAATGATTTAAATTGCTATATTAGGGAATTAGAGCTCCAGTTTATAGATCTAAACGAACTACCGATTGCTCTTAATCACATTAAACTATTTACGGGTATTAAAGTTATGTTTTCTGATCAATTAAGCTCAGATATGAAGTTGGATGTACTAAGAAATAAATTCTTTAATATAAACTTTGATTTCAAATTCCTACCTAAACACTACCTATTACAAATTAACGAACATCAATTTGAAACTAAGATTATTAAGAATAAGTTAATTGAATTGAAACAGACTTCAAAATCAAGTAAATATAAAGGATTTTTTGAAATATGGGGAAAAGATGTATATGATAATTTAAATATCATAATACACTCTAATTAATCGTAGATTAAATATCCCTTACCTCTAACTGTTTGAATTATCTCTGAAGCTATACCACAACTTCTCATTTTCTCTCGTATTCTCTGAATTGTTTTTGCAAGTGCCCAGAGTGAGTATTTGTCATAGTCGCCATGCCATAATATATCTTGTAGTTCATCGTTGGTAATTAGTCTGCCTTTTCTTTCTACTAATGTTGTAATAATTCTTTTCTCTGCTTCTGTAAATGGCTTTTTAGGTAACTCTCCGTTAATAAAGATCATGTCATCTTTAACTTCAATGTATGTATTAATTGGGTATCCTAATTTCTGGTATATCTCTTTAGAGTTGGCAATTAGGTCTTGGTAGAATACTTCTGGATTTTCGACAAGATCCATTGTTCCAATATAGTTTGGAGCATACTTACTAAGTATTGTTTTTTGTAAGAAGAAATCAACTATTGATTCATTTATTTCCCAATCTTCTTGCCACTTCACTACCCTTCTATTCTTCTCATACTTTATTCCGAAGACTAAACTTGAAAGTATGATTTCTAACAAATGAGAAAGATCAGTATCTACTCTATAAATAACTTCAATTTCAACCTTATTTTGAGATATTTTAGCTCTTTCAAATGATCCTACTGTTCCATAAAGAGTTGGTCTTACCAAGATACTAATCTCTTTATCACTCATTTGGGGAAATATGCGTACTAGTTCTTTAATAGGTTCTTTGATAAAGCTTACAATACTACTTTTCGTAGTTTCAAGCTGTGTTTCTGACATTTGGGGAATATATATATTCTTTCTTTCAAGCTCTTTAACTAGTACAGATATATCAGTTATATATGGATTATTATTACTATTTCTAAGTATATCCCAGAAATCTGGAATACTTGATATATCAACTTCTGGTATATATACCAATCTGTTTTCATACTTTAGAAGTTTATGACTTAAAAAGAATCTTTTTGATTGGTAGAAACCTCTTTGTATTTGTAGACATATTTGTACAAATCTTCTGTATTCAGAAAGTTTGTTGTACTCAATGTTTATATTTATATTCATCCCAAAGTATTAATATATACTATAGGATATTATATCACTTTTAGACGTACATGTGTAACTCTTTTATTGGTATTCCTAGTTCCGCATAAAGAACTGGTTTTACTCCATATTTATGCATATCAATATTGTTTAAGAAGTCTGGGCATTCAATCATTCTATAATTTTGGGTAAGATAGGAAACTTGCCTTTCTCTATCCTTATTCACACTTTTCAGATACATTTCTACTTGGGGATGATTCCATAATCCAGTCATAGCTCCAATCATATTTTGATGATTAAAAAGCCTTTCTGCCTCATTATCGGTGGTAAATTGAGAATCAAGAAATGCGAATAGATTATAAAATATATCCAAATCTTTTTCATCAATCGGATTGAAATCTATACTTTGTAAGTCAGCTTTTGATCTCTCCTGCCTCTCAATTATTTCAAGTACTTTTTCAGATGCGAGCCAGTTTCTGTCTTTGTATTGAATCTCGCCATCGGGGTTTCTTCTAATCTGTAGTAAGGTAATGTCACGCTGGAACTCTTCTGAATATCTAGTAATTCTATATCCGTATCCTTCTTTATATATGTAGTACATAATATTTACTTTTAATTTTATTTAATTATTCTCTCTAAATCTTTTAGAAGTTCTTTTTTGAGATAATCATCTAAAAACTGAGAACTCCTTAATATACTGTTATTTAATTCATACTTTTGTTTAAATTCATATGGCAACTTATCAAGATCTGCTTGTATAATGCTTACTAATATTTCTGGTGTAAAAAAGTAATCCATTGGAGCAATCTTTAGATTTAGTTCTTTCCCCTGTTCGTCTGTCTCTACAAAGTTCCACGCTAAATACCCTATTGATACCCCATGTTCTAAAGTTCTTTGTTGTTTTGAAATCTCAAAGTATCTTTTCTCACCGCTATTATCAGTTCTGATAAGTCTAGTTAATGTATTGGATCTTTGGCCAGCAATCCCAATTATTTCATATTTTGTATTCTTCTTTTTATCAGTTAATTCTAGGTTAACTCTCTCATCTGTCCAATCACTAATCATGTATGGTTCTTGAAATCTAAATCTTGTCTCATTTATGAATCCTGTTTCCAAATCAACATGAAAGTCAGACTTTCCAATCGCATAGTATTGCCTTCTTAATTCTTTTGGTATCGATTTGTCAAATCTAATTATGTTTCCCGGCATAGTTACTCTTGAATATCCCATCTTAAAATTGTCTGTTTCTACCTCATTTCTTTCAAGAAGTGGTAGAACAGGTTCTCTTGTACCTTTTTGAAAGTAGTAAAAGAGTTTTTGAATACTTTCAAATTCAATTGGGCTCGAAAAGTGACGATTCATTATATCCGAAGCGAAATCTCTGATTGGAACTCCATCTAGAACAATATCTGATGCCTCACCATCATTTGTGATTATTATTTCTTCCTGTAGATTAACGCAAAATAATTCTTTTTCCTTTGGTGGAGCATTAAGGTCATGAACTTTGATGGTACCGTCTTTATAGTTTATGTACATGCTAAATTCAAACCTATTTTTTTTGCCTCTACTAAAGAGTATTGAAGTCTCTTCTCCATGATCAATAATTAGAGATTCTACTTTTTTACCGTTTATCTCAAATAACTGAGATTCATCTCTAAGTAATCCAGTTTTTTTCCAGAAGTCCTGAACGGTTATTTTCTTTGACATAGTACTTGCAACTTCAAAGTCTATTTGATTTGCTAATTGAATATTCGGAATCATAATTTCAGTTAGTTATTTATTTCCCGGAGTATACTATGGGATACGTCTAATCATCTTGATATTAGTTTGACAATTAATGAAATGAAGTCAGATAGTGTATAATTGGCCTCTATGCATTTTTTAGAAGGTAGAAAAAAAACGAGTGAGTTTAATATAACCCCAGTTAGAGATATTCACGAAGCAAATGCAGATATATTGCATCGTATGTTTACAGAATCTCTTACTCCAATTGTTATGTATGATTATGACTTTACACTAACAGAACATGACAATGCTTTAATAGGCATAGCTCCGATTGCTTCGCACTTAACTGATCCAAGAACATTAATATATCCTGAAAACATAACCGCATTACAAAATATGTCAAAAGTATTAGGAGGAAGAGTAGCTATTGTAACAAACAGAGTCGATACGAGGTTGGCTCAGTTTACCTTTAATTCTTCTGCTCTTTTGCATCATC
This sequence comes from uncultured Candidatus Saccharibacteria bacterium, assembly GCA_964539195.1. Lineage (GTDB taxonomy): Bacteria > Patescibacteriota > Dojkabacteria > SC72 > SC72 > JAJTYH01. The sequence goes on along the minus strand of CAZIIC010000001.1, from coordinate 39,811 downwards.
TATCCTCTCAACTAAATCAAGAAGGTACTAATATTCCAATATTTCAAGGATTGAGTAAGCAGTTAATCTCAGAAAGGAAATTAGAATCATTGGTCACATGGATAAATAGTACGCCTTTTGATGTTACACATCTAATCAGTGTCTCTGACTATAATTTCCCATTTATAACTGATAAACGAATGTTAAGGAAATTAGTCCAATTAACAGGTCGACCACTAACTTGTCATCAATACTTGATAAAACCTTAATACCCAAAATATATATATGAATGGTATACTCCACATATGGCATTAACCCCAATGATGGAACAATATAACCAGTTTAAGAAACAATATCCTGAAAAGATCGTTCTGTTTAGAATGGGAGATTTCTTCGAAACCTTTGGAGATGACGCTAAACTCACGGCAAAAATATTAAATATTACCTTAACTGCTCGAGATAGAAGTTCTGACCCTACCCCACTTGCTGGATTTCCACACCACGCACTAAACCAATATCTCCCAAAGATTATTGATTCTGGATACTCTGCTGTAATTGTTGATCAGATTGAAGATCCTAAGTTTGCAAAAGGTATTGTAAAACGAGCAGTCACTAGAATTGTAACAGCAAGTACAATAGATAATAGTTTAGAAACTAGTAGCAAACCTCAAATATTAGGTTCCTTCTTTGTATCCAAAAAGAATATATTTTGTGCGTTTTTAGATATAAGTACAGGTAGTATTCAGTATACAAGTATTAATAATGAAAAAGAGGCTCTGAATAATATACTTGGGGTTATGGATCCGGTAGAAGCATTAATATTGGAGAATGAGAAGGATTTGGTATTTCCCAATATGCCTGTTGGACTAGTATCAAAAAGTTTAAAAAATACACAATATGCAATTGAAAAGATTAAAGATGTGTACGGTATAACAAACATACAAAGTTTAGGTCTTTCTCCAGATGAAGAATATTTAGTTCCCATTGCTATGGCACTTAACTATGTTCTTGAGACTCAGAAAGTTACACCAGAACATATTCAGAAACCAAAGCGAATCAATCTTGCTAATACAATGATATTAGATAGAGCTACAATATCAAACCTAGAATTGGTAAGTAGTTCATCAAAAAGTATTCAAGGTTCTCTTTTTTCAATTCTTGATCAAACAAAAACACTCATGGGAAAGAGAATGTTGTATTCATATATCCTTAATCCATTGATTGATGTAAAGCAGATACAGAAAAGATTAGATATAACACAGTACTTAATTGATAATTCAGAAATACATAATGCCGTAAGAGATGCACTTGATGGAATGAATGATATTCCAAGATTAATTGGAAGAATTGGAATGAATAGATCAAATGCTCGAGATTTAAAAGCTCTTCAATTATCACTCTCTAGAGTATTAATGCTTAAAGAAGTTTTAGGATCAATTTCTCGTGAATTTAAAGGATTGGATAATCCGGAGTATTTAAACAAAGTGAAGGAGATTGTTAACTTGTTGGAAAGTGCAATTGATGATTCCCCTCCTCTGCTAATTACAGAAGGTCATATAATTAAGACGGGATATAACTCTGAAGTAGATGAACTAAGAACTATATCCGGAGATGTTAAAGGTTGGATTAAGCAATTTGAAGAGAGTGAAAAAGTTAGAACTGGAATTAGTTCACTAAAAGTTGGATATACTAAAGTATTTGGATATTACATCGAAATTACTAATGCACATAAATCGAAAGTCCCTGATGACTATATTAGAAAACAAACCCTAGTTAATGCTGAAAGATATATTACAGAAAAACTTAAACAGCAAGAGGATTTAATTCTAACCTCTCATGAGAAGTTAGCTACTCTTGAACTTAATATTTTTCAAGAGATAAGGAAGATGACACTTCCATATATATCAATACTTCAGAGTATTTCGGAAGATATTGCTATGCTTGATGTACTTGCTGGATTTGCATATTTAGCAATCTTTAAAAACTATGTAAGACCAAAAGTCTATGGATTTGGTGAAGAGAAAGGAATATTAAATATTAAAGGAGGAAGACACCCTATTGTTGAACAGTATGTAAATGAAGAATTTGTAAGCAACGATACCTTGTTAGATATGGGGGAAAATCGTATGGCCATATTAACAGGTCCAAATATGTCTGGAAAATCAACATACATTCGTCAGGTAGCTACAATAACACTAATGGCACAAATTGGTTGTTTTGTACCGGCAACAAAGGCTAATATCTCAATCTGTGACCGCATATTTACAAGAGTTGGTGCAAGTGATGATCTTTCAAGAGGTCGCAGTACATTCATGGTTGAAATGGATGAAGCTGCAAATATTGTAAACAATGCTACAAAGTATAGCTTAGTAATTTTAGATGAGATTGGAAGAGGTACAAGTACATACGATGGGGTAAGTATTGCATGGTCACTTGCTGAATACTTAACCTCAATTATTAAATCAAGAACACTTTTTGCTACCCACTATCATGAACTTCTTAAGCTTCCTCAAAAAATTGGAAGTGGTGTTAAAAACTATAATGTACTTGTTGATGAAGATACTCAAAAAGGTACTGTGGTTTTTCTGAGAAAGATTGTTGAGGGAGGAACTGATAGAAGTTATGGTATATATGTTGCTCAAATGGCAGGTCTTCCAGAGAAAGTTATTGCAAGGGCTAAAGAAATACTCGAAGGTTTTGAACAGGAATCCCTATTTAGTATGGATAGTAAGTTAAGGGATGTAAATATATCTCAAACTCCAGAGAATACTGTAAAGAATGTACAGATACCTCTGTTTGAGATTAAAGAAGATGAAATGAGAAAAGAGTTAGGTGAAGTTGATTTAGATAACCTTACCCCTATTGCTGCTTTAAATCTAATATGGAAGTGGAAGAAGAAATTATAGTCCAATATAATACCCTAACCCATACCTATTCTTAATTACTTCCATACCTGTACCTTTTTCTAACTTTTGTCTTAATCTGTTAATAAGTACAGTAACACTAGCCAGAGTCATATCCTTATTCTTTCTACATTGAAGTAGGTTTAGTAGTCCTTCCTTTTTATGATATCTATCTTGTAATACTAAGAATTCAAAAATTAAGAACTCAGTTGGTGAAAGAAAAACTGTACACTGATTAATTCTAACAGATCTAGTCTTTAGAAATAGCTGAATTCCCCTTCTCTCAATTATATATCTATAGTTATTCTCATATTCTCTTAACAATCTCTTTGAACGGATAAATAACTCACGTGGTATGAATGGAATATTCATAAAATCATCAGCTCCATGCTCAAAACACACCTCTTTAATCCTAATATCAATATTAGAAGAGATAAAGATTAGTTTCGATTCGCTCTCCATTTTAATTCTTTTGGCTACTTCTAAAGTATTACCTGTACTATTTCGAGAATTGAGAATTACTAAATCAAAGTGAGATTCCTCAAGAGCATTTAATGCCTTATTGATACTATATTGGAATATTAACGAATACTGGTTGTCAAAACAATCTCGAATAATTCGAGTTAGCTGGTCATCTTCTTGTACCACTAGAATCCTCTTGTGGTTTCCCATAATAGTATTGTAACACAAGAATGTTACAAAATTATTACATATGAGTTTTTCAGGATGATTTAATTTTAATTGGATACAATTGTTTTCGATGAATACAATTTTTATAGATGAATCAGGAGATTTAGGTATCAGTATGAGTAAAGGCTCAAGTGAAGTATTTGTTATTGCAATATGTGTTTTTAAATCGGAAGGGGATTTAATATATGCTTCTAAAATTATAAATAAATTCAAAGTATCTATAGGTAAATCAAGTAAATATGAAATGAAGTTCCGTAAACTAAATAAGGAGGAAAGGTTCAGGTTTTACAATTTAATCAAACCTGTTAAGGTCATAATTAGATATGTCGTTTGGAGGAAACGTAATTTAAAGCTTGATTATGACTTCATTATCTCTAGTTTAATAGACAAGAGCTCAGATATTTTTTCAAACTCTGTTATATACTTTGATAGTTTCGGAGATCGAATGTTTAGACAGAGTTTTGTTTCGCAAATTAGAAAATTATCAAAGGTTAAAGGTTTAAGGTTTAGAATTAAATTTGTCAATTCTAAGAACAATAGTTTGATTCAATTTGCAGATTTAATTGTAGGAGGAATTCATAAGTCTTTTCAACCAAATAGGAATGATCGACAAGAATACATAAAAATTTTCAAAGACAAGCTTGATATGACAATTTCGATCTAGCGCCTATTCTAGATATTATTCTAGACACGCCACCGGCTGGTAACAGTTCGGCAAACTAGATCTGTGTAATATAAGTATATCTTATTTACCTTTTACTTTCTAGATACTCTTTGAATTATTTCATCGATATTTAATACTTCTTGTACTCCTGTTTCAAGATTCTTTAGTGAATATGTATTCTCTTCAATAATTAGTACATATGGTATTCCCTTTTTATTTGCATATTCTAACTGTTTTCCAAGTTTAGATGGCTTTAATTGCTGTTCTACACATATTCCTTTTTCTCTTAATTGAGTTGAAACTTGATTTGACTCTAAGTTCTTTTCATCAAGAAGAGTTACAAATACTTGAGTTTCTGGTTTGTATTCAGGAAATAGTTTGTAGGTATCAAGATAGTCTTCCATTGTTACATTTCCCCACCCAAGTCCAAAAGCAGGTAATGACTCTTTATCAAACATGTTGAGAAGATCGTCATATCTTCCTCCACCAAACAGAGCTCTTGGATTATCACTACTTCCAATATCAAACAATTCCATTACCGTTCCAGTGTAATATGCTAAGCCTCTCATTATATATGGCTTAAATTGAACATTTTCGATTCCTAACTTTTCACACATAGAAAGTATATTAAGAATTTCTGTTGCACCTTCATTATTAATACTTTTGATTGCTTCTAAATCAGAATTTAAAAATTCTATCAATTTCTCTACCTGTGTATCTGTTAATCCTGTTTCTTTTAAATATTTAGGATATTCACTTCGTTGAATCTTCGTATAGTTATCAATAGCTTTTGAAACTGCTGGTTTTAAGCTTTCATCAAGTTTTAATTGCACATTGAGAATGTAGTCAACAAGTTTTCTGTTGTTTATCATTATCATCCAAGAATCAGATGGTGCCTTGAATTTATTCATTACAGCATTTATATACATGAAGACTTCAATCTCAGCGTTAGTACTCTGTTCTCCTAATATATCAAGGTTAAGTTGAAAGAATTCTCTACTTCTACCCCGCTGAGGTTTCTCATATCTATAATACTTACTTATATTAAACCAACGAATTGGTTTTGGTAGTTCATTTATTTTCCCTGCTATCATTCTTGCAAGAGATGGAGTCATTTCAGGTTTAATTGCAACTTCTCTTCCACCTTTGTCAGTGAAATTGTATAGCTGAGTATTTGCTAGCTCATCTCCAGACTTTGCTCTATAGAGATTAGCATCCTCAAGTACAGGATTATCATACTCTTCGTATCCAAATTCTAAAGCAGTTTGCCTCCAGATATTAAAGATATAGTTTCTTTTAAACATATCTTTTGGATAGTAGTCGCGAGTCCCTTTATATGGTTGTGTTGTTAGATTGTATTTCATAATTATTAGTATATCAGATTAAATAAAAAGCCGGTTATACCGGCTTGAGTTTATATATAACAAATCAAGACGGTTAGTGCCGATGGAAATGGTTATGTATTGTTATATATGTTGTTTTCATATGTATATTATATCAAAGCTTTTGTATATTTTCACCTTCGTATAGTTTTCCTGGGTATTCGGAATAATATTTTGGCATTTTTTCACTATTCCAATTTGTGAATGCTCCTAACGCTAGGAATAGCAAATCTCTTTGCTTTGATATTTCAGGATTGTCTGGGTTCTCAGGGTCGTAAAATGGACCATCTAAAAATAGAATCGCTTGAATTAGTCGATCTTCATTGTCATCTGCATTTGGAGTGAACACAAATGCTTTTTGAATTATAGAGTGAGCTGGGTCTCTCGTTTTCTCTACGAATAGGTCATAATAGATTTGATCAACAGTCTCTTTGTTTAACTCATAAAAATCTTTGAAGTACTGAACTCTTAAAATAAAGAGAGTATGAAAGTCTGGTTCGTCTAGAAATACTTTGAGGTGAGAATTCTTAATACTATCAATATAATGTTTGTAGTAAAAAAGTATTCGAATACTTTCTGGATTTAGCATATCTTAATTATATCCTATAATTCTATTCTTGTTTAGCTTGTTCAAATATCATATATTTAAACATGCAAGGATATAGAATGGACCCGATGTTAAAACCTAACGAGAATGTTAATAAACTGCTTGGTAGTGAAGAGAAAATACTGCATACATTTGATGTAGTTCCCCTTGATTACAGAATCGTTGATTACTCTACCCCTAAGTTTTACATTACAAATTTAAGATTAATTTTCTCGTTTGATGAAGGTATTGAAGTATATAACCTCGATACTCTAGATGTTGAGAGAATTGGCTCTGAGCCTGAGTTTTCGATGCAATCATTAATACTAACTCAAAATAAACTTTACACTGCTTCTGAAAACTCTGAATTACAGAAACTAAAACTAGATGAAAATCTTTGTAGGTTAAGTATAACTGAGCCTAAGCAAGTACCTAAGTATTTTCTAGCTCGAGAAGGAATAATTATTTCAAAGAGTTATAAAACATGGGCATTAACTCAAATAATCAATAATGTGAAAATTGGAAATTATAATAACGCTCATCTTGTCGAAATGATGAATGGATATTTCTCTGCATTTAATCAGAGAACTATGTTGTATTTCATATTCGCATTTCTCATTTATATTGTTTTAAAAATAATCTCTGGGTTACTTCTACCACAACTAGTAGGTACAATACTTGATGTTGTATTTGGAATTATTGTGATTTTCATTGGATATTGGCTTTGGGTTTCAGTAGATAGAAATTTAAAGAAATATGAAAGAAATTATCACACATATTCTAAGGTAAACTGATATAATATGGAGTATGAGATATAGATTAGGATTTAACCAAAGAAAAGCTACAAGACCAGATGCAAAAAGACCTTCAGGTTTGTATTTTGCAAAGAGTAAATCCGCAACACATAGAGTATCTGCAAAACCATCCGTAAATACAACTAGAGATAGTAAGAGTAAAAGTGGGTTTAAACAGACACTTACAAAACTATTAGTAATCCTTTTTGGGGTTGGAATATTTTTTGTTGCAATTGGTATGGTTGTTATTTCTTTATACTTAAAGAATCTTGAAAAAGCTTTGCCTGATCCTAACAAATTGATTGAAAGAGATACTCAGTTAAGCACTCAAATTTTTGATAGAAATGGCTCCCTACTCTACACTTTCTATGGTGATGAAAACAGAGAGTTTGTTAAACTAGATGAAATTCCAGCACACTTAAAATGGGCTATTCTGTCAGCTGAAGATATTGGCTTTTATCAGCATAAAGGAATTGATGTGTTAGGACTTGTTAGGGCTGTACTACAAAGAATTGGTCTATTAGAAGGATATTCTGGAGCAAGTACAATTACTCAGCAGCTTGTTAAGAAAACATTGCAAAGTGATGCAGTTGGAACTGAACTTAATAGTCTAGATGAATTGCAAAAAGTACAACAAATCCTCTTAAGTCTTCAAGTTGAACAGAAGTTCACAAAAGATGAAATATTGCAGTTATATATGAATGAAATATTCATGGGAGGCGTTAACTACGGTTTTCAATCAGCTTCTAAAGCATATTTTGGTAAAGATGTAAGAAAACTATCTTTGGCAGAAAGTTCACTCCTTGCTGGTTTAATCCAAGCACCTGGTACATATGCTCCACTTGGTGGAACTAACCCAGAAATGGCTAAAGTAAGACAGGCATATGTGCTTGAACAGATGTTAAAACATAAAGATTTAACAGGTGTTACAGAAGAGGAAATAAATAAGGCAAAAGAAGAAAAACTAGTGTTCAAGGCAGCAAACGTAAATATTAAGGCGCCTCATTTTGTTTTCTATATTAAAAAGCAATTAGATGAAATGTATGGACCTGATCGTGTAATAAGCGGTGGGTATAAAGTAACTACCTCTCTTGATTACTCAATTCAGAAGTTAGCTGAACAAGAAATTAAGAGTGGAATTGCAAAATATGGTAAGAAATGGAATGTAAATAATGGCGCTATGGTAGCAATTGATCCTAAAACCGGAGACATATTAGCAATGGTCGGTTCCATTGATTACAACTCAAAAAACCCAAAAATAGATGGTAATGTTAATGTCACTTTAAGTCCAAGACAAATGGGATCTTCTGTAAAGCCATTTACATACTTAACAGCATTTTCTCAAGGATATGGCCCTTGGCTTCAAACTCCCGATATTTTGATGAATTTCGGTAATTATAAGTTGGCCAACTGGGATAATAAGTATTATGGACCAATGACAGCAAGACAAGCACTTATTCAATCTAGAAATATTCCTGCTGTTTATACAATGCAATTAATTGGACTTGAGAATTTCATGAAGACAGCTCAAACACTTGGAATTACTACTTTAACTAAGACTTCAGATTACGGACTAAGCCTAACTTTAGGTGCTGCTGAAATGAAGCTTCTTGAACATGCTGGCGCTTATACCGTCTTTGCAAATGGTGGTATTAAAAAAGACTACAGAGCAATTCTTGAAGTTAAAGATTCGGGTGGAAATGTAATTCTTGCTAAAAAAGAAAATAAAGGGAAAAGAGTCTGGGATGAAAAAGAAGTATATATGCTCAACTGGGTACTTTGTGATTTAGGCGGCTTTGGAGATCAACCAATGAAGGAAAACTATTATCTAAATGGAAAACGAACATTCTGTGGTAAGACTGGTACAACAAATGGACCAAAGGATTTGACCTCTATGATGTATTCAAAGTCACTTGTAGTTGGATTCTGGGCAGGAAATAACGATAATACCGAAACTCCGGGAGCTTGGAGTACAACTGTACCTCTTCCTATGGCTGGCTCATTCATGACTAAAATGGCTGGTAAATATAAACCAGAACCATTTAATAGACCAAGTGGTGTTGTCGCTGCAACGGTATGTAATGATACTGGACTTCTTGCTTCTAAAACGAGTGGATGTAAAAAAGTTCAGTCAATATATATAACAGGTAAAGCACCAAAGACTGATGAAAGAGAGAAACTATATATTTGTAAAGATAGTGGTAAGGTCTCAACCAACGAAAATGTAGCAAGAGCAAATAATTTAGGTAATGATAAATTCCTGCTAAAGAAGGAAATGGAGAATAAGTTCCAACAAGCTTCGTATGAGAAGTTTATGAAAAAATCATTCCTCTTCGAGAAACCTGAAAGTGCAGAGTGTAAAATACCTGTTGGGACTGACGGTGCTCCTACTGTAGCCATCTCATCTCCTAATAATGGAGAAACAATATATCCATCTTCTACACTTAATATTCAAGCTTCTGCAAATTCAACTGGGACAATTACAAAGGTAGAGTTCCTTTTTGACGGAGGTCTAATTGGTACTGATTTTGATTATCCATATGCTGCTCAATACTCTGTTCCTGGAGGTATTAGTGCTGGGTTGCATAATATAACTGCAATTGTATATGATAGTAATTCAAAAACAGGTAGTAATACTATTAATGTTGTTGCATCTGGTTCATCTATTACTGTTAGCGTCACATCTCCTGTTGTTAATACCTCCTCACCTGTTACCTTTACTGCAGCAACTGTTGGAGTTGGTGTAACTCGAGTTGATTATGTTGTAACAGGAACTGGATATAGCAAGGTCTTCTCTTCGACAAATAGTATGAGTGCTTGGTCAGCATCTAGCACTGATTTCTTGAGTGGAAATAATGATTACACAATTATTGCTTACGCATATAAAGGCGCTTCGATATTTACAAGTAATCCTGTGAATATAAAGATTAATAAGTAAGCTTAAACTAGCTTTGCATTAAATTTCTCGTTGAGTAAGAACACAATCTTTTTCTTCTGAATATCAAATTCGTGAGATTCAAGTGTTTTATCTCTACTTTGTAATGAGATTCTGAATGTCATTTGCTTAGAATGAGTATCATTTTCAGGTGAATAGATATCTAATAGTTCTAGCTCGTAATACATTTTTGACTTCTTTAATGAGTCTTCAATTTCTTCGCGAATTGCATTGTATTGAATATCACTATCAAAAGAGAAACATAAATCTTGAGTAATCTTGGGGTATCTTGATGGTTCCTGATATCTACTTACTGGATTTATTGCATTTTGTAGCTGAACAATATCTATTTCAAAGCCTGATATATCTTTTGGTAGATTGTTTGCATATATAACTTGATTGCTATATTGCCCTATTATACCAAGGTAATATTTCTTTCCTTCCTGTTCAAACCATATTACTGCACTTCTATTACTGTTATACATATTCATAACAAGAGATATCCATATTGGGAGATCTTCTTTGTTAATATCTGCAAGAAGTGTGTATTGAAGTCTAACTAGGCTAAGTTTCTTCTCGAGAAGGTCAATGTAAACTTTTGAATTGTAATATGCTGAAGTATTCTCATTTGAGTTTTGTGTTGAAAGAAGAGTTAGATTCCATCTTTCAAGCGGTAGGTTCTCATTATCCTTCTCTAACTTATTGTGCCCTACATTTAGTTCAAAAAGTGTCTGGACATTATACCCTCTTCCAAGGTTCTCTTTCATTTTAACGGCTATAGAGGGCGCTAGATTTACTCTCATGAAGGCTAGCTCAGGTGAGAGTGGATTTTTAAGTTCATGAGCATTTTCAATATCTATATTATATTTTGTAATTTCCTCAGAACTTACAAAGTTATATGTAAGGATTTCGTTTGCTCCGTTGTTAGAAAGTACCCTTCTAATATTCTCCTTAATATCTAAAATGTGGTTTGATTTTGCAGGTGTTATTGATTTGGTTGGAAGTGTTACTGGTACACTATTAAATCCATATATTCTAGCAACATCCTCATAGATGTCTTCAACAATATGAACATCTTCTCTAAAGAATGGTACGGATACTTCAAGTGTATCATCACTCTTTTTTTCTACCGTATATTCAACTCTGTTTAATATCTCTTCAACCTCATCAATTGTTAGATTTAATCCGATTGTTTTGTTGAGGGTTTGGATATCAAGAGTTAGGGTGATTGGTTCTTTTGGATTTGGGTATGAATCTACAAACTCTGAAACAACTTTAGCTCCTGCAAGTTCTTCCATTAATTTTGCTGCTTGATATGCAACTGGGAGGCATTGCTCTGGGCTTAATGCTTTGGTAAATCGTGTGGCAGCGTCTGTGAAGATTCCTAGCTTCCAAGATGTTTTTCTAATGTTATATCTATTGAAGTTAGCTACTTCAATTATTACTCTCTTGGTATTCTCATCTATCTCAGTGTCTTTCCCTCCAATTATTCCTGCAACGGCTATTGGGTTTTGGCTATCACATATTACAGTCATTGAATCGTCCAACTCTACTACTTTATCATTGAGAGCAAGGAGCTTCTCTCCGTTTATAGCTTGTCTAACAACAATTTCAACATCGCTTCCGTTCTGTTTGCTAAGTACTTTATCATAGTCAAATGCATGCATTGGCTGGCTAGTTAAAGTCATTAGGTAGTTGGTTATATCAACAACGTTATTAATACTTTTGATTCCTTGTTTTGCAAGTTCAACTTGTAACCAAGTTGGTGATTCATCTACTTTTACACTATCCATTACAAATCCAATATATCTTGGGCAATTTAGTTGAGTTTGGTTGGTAATTTTTAACTCTACTTTCTTTTCGATCTTTGGTTTGTTACTTTCAGCATCAATGTACCAATTTGGAGATACAAAGGTATTACCCTGTATTGCAGATATCTCTCTGGCAAGACCAATTAATCCAAAGCAATCTCCTCTGTTTGCTAATGCTTTGTTCTCAATATCAAGAACTAAGTCATCTAGACCTAATGCACTCGAAATTGAGGCACCGGCAACCAATGAACTATCTAGTCTCATTATTTTTGTATGGTCAGATCCTAAATCTAACTCCCTTTGTGAGGCCATCATTCCTTCTGATTCAACTCCCCTTAGTGTAACCTTTGAAACAACATTCTCATTTTTCTCTGGTGAAGCATTGTATGGAATTACAGCTCCTGGTTTAAAATATGCAACGGTATCACTTATTTCTAATGTCCTATCTCCTGCTACAACTTGAATATTGCTCCCAATACCTGCATCTATCATATATACAGCAAGCTTTTCAGAGTCTGGGTGTATTTCTTTACTAATTATCTTTGCAACTACAATATTATTATACTTTTTATTTAAGTCTATAATCTCCTCTACAGCTCCGATTTGTGTAAAGACCTTCTCAGTTAATATTTTTGTATCAATTACAAGATCTGTTAACTTTTTAATACTATTTAAAGGTGTTCGCATTAGAACTGTTTTAAGAAATTAAGGTCTCCACTATGAAATCTTCGTAAATCACCAATGGAGTGTTTTAACATTACTAATCTGTCTAGTCCAAATCCCCAGGCAAATCCTGAATATTCTTTTGGATCAATCCCTGCTTCAGTTAGTACGTTTGGATGAATCATTCCACATCCCATTATTTCCATCCAACCGTTATATCCACATACGTTACATCCAGTTTTTTTACAGAATGGGCATGAAATCATGAACTCACATCCAGGTTCAACAAAAGGGAAATATGCAGGTTGCACTTTAATATCTAGTTCTGTTTCAAAGAAGCTTTCAAGGTATGTTTTAATAGTTCCTAACATATCCCCCATTGAGATGTTCTTATCTACATACACTCCTTCAATTTGATAAAAGGTGTGTTCGTGAGAAGCATCGGTTGCTTCATTTCTATAGCATCTACCAGGTACTACCACTCTAATTGGTGGCTTTCTTGTTTTCATTGCTCTGTTTTGCATGGTTGAAGTGTGTGCAGGAGGAATTAGATTGTCGTGTGTCCAAAATGTATCCCAGATATCTCTTGCTGGGTGTCCTTTAGGGATGTTTAACGATTCAAACATATGATAGTCATCATCTAATTGTTTGCTCTCAACTATCTCAAATCCCATGTTTTGGAAAATCTTTAATACTTTTTCCATTTCTTGCATTAATGGATGTGATGTTCCTTGAGTAGTTCCAACTTTAGGTCTTTTTGAAATTGGTGTGTTTATATCAAAAGGAGCTGATGGGTCTATTCTGCTTGAAAGTGTATCGCTAGTAACTTTATCTTTAAGTTGTAATACTCTTTCTTCAAAATATTTCTTAAGCTCGTTTATTTCTCTTCCATATTCCTTTCGATCTTCAGGTTGTTGTTGTGATATTGTTTGAAGGAGGTTTTTAATCAATCCGTTTTTTCCTAAATATTTACTTCCTAGCTGAGTACTTCCAAGTTCTAAAATGTCTTTCTCTAGCTGATTATATACTTCTTCTACTTTAGGATTATTGTATTTCATTTTTTGTAGGTATAACTTAAATCACCCTTTCCCTTTTGGTTTAGTTTACACCAATTGGGGACTGATTTTAAGGGTTAAAATGACTTTACAAACTTTGAAAATGTTTCAGGGAATCTGAAAGCTATCTCTGCTAATACTTTTCTATTAACAGTTACGTTTGCTTTCTTCATTTTACTTACTAATTCGTTATACTTGAATCCGTTAAGTACAGCTGCTGCGTTAAGTCTTTTAATCCAAAGACTTCTCATCTGTCCCATTCTCTTTCTTCTGTCGTTGAATGAATATTGTCCAGCGTGTAGGAATGCCTCGTGAGCAACTCTATACAATTTACTCTTTGTCATTCTATAGCCTTTAGTTGCGTTTAGAATTTTCTTATGTCTTAGTTTTCTTGTATTACCGCTTGATGTTCTCATTTTTGTTTAATATAAATTTTTAACTGCTCTAATCATTTTTTTTGCATTAGTATCTGTTGCAACACCAATGTTTGCTTTTCGTCTCTTCTCTCTTCTAGACCTTTTCGTCTTTAAGTGATGTTTAGCTGTTTTACTGTATAGAATCTTAGGTTTTCTATTACCCTTTGGGTTTGTTACCCTGATTCTCTTTGATGCAGTTTTGTTAGTTCTTTGTCTTGCCATTAGGTTTGTATGTTATAAAAATGCGTTTACCTTCTGTTTTTGGTTCGGCCTCGATAGTAATATATTCTGAGAAATTAGTCAATATATCAAGAAAAACTGTACGTGCTAATTCTGGGTTCTGTCTTCCCTTCCTTTCCATGGTAAATCTGACGTTGTGTCCTTTGTTCAAAAATTCCTTAGCCCTTCTAATTCTTGTCTCCTTATCATGTACATCTATTACGGGTGAGAACTTGAATTCTTTCATCTCTTTCTTTGAAGTTCTGTGCTCTCTCTCCTTCTTTTTCTGCTCATATAGATATTTAGAGAAATCAACAATTCTACATACTGGAGGTGCTGCATTTGGAGATACTTCAACTAAATCGAGCTCAGCATCATGTGCCATTTTCAATGCGTCAATTGTTTTAACTACTCCAACGTTTTCACCTGTTTGATCAATTAATCTCACCTCAGGTACTCTGATATATTCGTTTCTTCTTGGTCCAAAGTCCTTCTTAGGTCTATTATATTGATTATCCCTATTATTGTTATTACTTAACTTTGGTCTTGGTTTGTGAAATTTTTTAAATTCCATTAATTATTATATTTATTAAATTATTTTTCACCCATAAATTGGATTAAATTCCCTTCCGGATCACTAATTGTACAGACATATCTCTTTTCTTGTGGATTAACTTCATTACCTGCGAATGGTTCTGCAATTATCTCACAGTCTTTGATATCTTTTACTCTTTCATAATATTCACTCACGCTATCTACGTAAAGATTTAGCATTATTCTATACTTATCTTTATTCTTACCTTTTACCTCAGAATGCTTTGCTAGCCAGATTTTTGGCCCACCACTGTGAAGTTCCAAGGCGTAACCATAATCTTTCTCATATTCTAATTTGTTGGTTATATTCATACCTAGAATATCCGTATAAAACTTAACCAATTCATCTGGATTTTCCGAGAATATAAAATATTTGTAGTCTTTAATCATGTTTTTTATTTACCCTTATTTTCTATCTCTCTTAATAGCTTTTCAATGAATTCTTGAGATTTCATCAATCCTACTTCTTTTGTACTTCTTGATCTAACGGATACTGTTTGAGTTTCAATCTCTTTGTCTCCAATTATTACAACATATGGATGTTTAGCAATCTCATGATCTCGAACTTTTGCTTGTAATCTTTCTGATCTATTATCAAGTTCTACTCTAATTCCGTTCTCTCTACAAAGGTCAACAAACTTTTGAGCATATTCCTCGTGTCTGTCAGCAATTGGTACTACTGCCACTTGTACTGGTGACAACCATAGTGGGAATGCTCCTGCAAAGTGCTCAATTAGAATACCTATAAATCTTTCAAGTGATCCGTAGATTACTCTGTGAACTACAACTGGAGTTTTCTTTGATCCGTCTTTATCCGTATATTTCAAATCAAAGTTCTTTGGTATTTGATAATCCAACTGTATTGTTCCCATTTGCCATTCTCTACCAATTGCGTCTTTCATCAATATATCAACTTTTGGGCCATAGAAAGCTCCATCACCTTCTAAAATCTTGTATGGTCTGCTAGATTTTTCAAGAACACTCTTTAACGCTGCTTCTGCTTTATCCCAGGATTCAGGGTCACCCATGAACTTTTCAGGTCTAGTTCCTAATCTAAATGAGTAGTCCATATCAAAAATACCGTAAAACTTCTCACAAAGTTCAAAAATATGTTGATATTCTGATTCAATCATATCTTCAGAAATGAAGTTATGTGAATCATCTTGTTGGAAAGATCTAACCCTTAATAGGCCATTTAATGTTCCCGATCTCTCGTATCTATGTAATCTGTCAGTATCTGAGAGTCTTAATGGAAGATCTTTATATGATACTTGTTTGGAATCAAATACTACCATCGCATTTGGACAGTTCATTGGTTTAATTCCGTACTGTTCGTTCTCGCCCATGTCAGCGATGAACATATCTTCTTTATAGTGGTCCCAGTGACCTGAAATCTTCCATAAGTCTGATTTGTTAATTAGAGGTGACATAATTTCTTGGTAGTTATGCTTTTCATGTTCAACTCTCCAGAAGTTCACTAACTCGTTGAATAGTTTAACACCGTTTGGAAGCCAATATGGCATACCTGGTGCTGTGTCATGGAACATAAACAAGCCCAGTTTTGGTCCAAGTATCTTATGGTTTCTTTTTTCTGATTCTTCAAGCATATTCAAATGCTTATCTAGTTCTTCTTGAGTTGGGAATGCTAGACCATATATTCTGGTTAGCATTTTATTCTCTTCGCTACCCTTCCAATATGCTCCTGCAATACTTTGAAGTTTAACTGCACCAATTTGTCCTGTAGATTCCACATGTGGGCCTCTACAAAGGTCCTTAAACTCTTCATTTCCTGTTATATAGAAGCTTAACTCTTTGTCTGCAATATCGTTGAAGAGCTCTAGCTTGTAAGTCTGTCCTGTACTCTCAATATATTCTTTTGCTTTCTTTCTGTTTAAGAAAATTTGAGACATTGGTAGATCTCTTTCGATGATTGATTTCATCTCTTTTTCAATCTTTTCTAAGTCTTCCTCGCTTAATGGTTCTGAGAACTCAAAATCATAATAGAAGCCATTATCAATTGCAGGGCCAATACCAAGTTTGGCATCTGGAAAGAATTTTAAAACTGCTTGTGCAAGTACATGAGATGTTGTATGTCTCATCTTCTCAATCTCTGGTACGTTGCTTATATCTTTTTGCTTAGGCATATATGTGGTTAATACTAATTAAATGAAAATCTTTTTCTTGAGGGAATGAAAAATAGCCCATATCCATTATGCGGATGTGGGATATACAACTTTAACTAACTTTTCGCTAAGTATTCCTATCTTTCTAAACATATATTGTATTATATATTTTTTAATACTATTTGCAAATTAAGGTCGCTTGTTGAATTCTAAAATGAGGGGCTGAGATAATTTTCAGCTCCATCAGGATTAATCTCAAATTGAGATCCCAATGGTGTTAGAATTAATATTTCTCCTTTATAGTTAATAACCCAACCTTGTACTGGTACCTCATTAATATCTAGAAATTCAACTCCAACTACGTTGTTTTCCGCTAAATTTACTTGTATTTCTAGGTCTCCATCTTCTTTAAAGATCGCTATATTTTCACCATCATATCTGGAAATTATTTTACTTCCAAAGGTATATGTTTGCATTTCCTTCAACTCAAGTTTTGACGCCCCTTCAAATAGATATTCGATTGGTACGCATCGAGTACTAGTTAATGCGATATCGCAATTAGCATTGTTTGCAAATAGTGGCTGTCTGGGGGCTTCTTGATTAGTTAATCCCTGTACTACTATCGCAACTCCTGTAAGTATTAATACTCCTGTCGCTAAATTACCACCTCTACGTTGCTTCATATTTACTTACTTACTATAAATAATGAAATAGAGTTTAATCCAAACTCAAAAGTTTCTGCTAGTTTTAAGTTTGAAAACTCTAGTGTGTCGATTGGATATCTTCTTGGATGTTTTACAACAAGGGCGCCTTTAAATCTTCCTTTGCTTAATTTGTTTGCTGGAAGAAGATTCGATGCAAGTTGAATGACATTTGTCATCTTCTCTTTTCTCTTAGTGTTATATAGCTTATATGGAGGATCCATAAATATAATTTCATAGACATGGTCAGTATCTTGTTCTTTAAAAAGGAACTCATCAACTTTAGATCTAACAAACTCCGTATTCTCAAATCCAATTTTTAGAATATTTTGTTTTAAAATCTTCTCTGCATTCTTTGATGCATCTACAAATGTTGAGTGTTTTGCACCTCTTGAAATACTATCAAGTCCAAAACTTCCTGAACCAGCATATAGGTCGAGTATTGTTTTTCCTGAAATATCAGAGCCTAGAATATCAAATACTCTTACTTTCATTCTGTCGGTAAGTGGTCTTGTGTTTTTAGGAATATCGATATTAAAGTTCTTAAACTTTCCACCTGATATTCTAACTTGTCCTTTAATAGTTGGTTCTTTACTTAACAACTGCTCCCTTAAGTATTCTTTCTCCTTGGCTTCAAACTCTTCCCAAGAATCAACCTTCCACTTGGATTTCTCTTTTCTTAATTTTTTAAATGAATCGCTTTTTAAACTCATGGTGATGATTTTACCTTATTATTACCGTATTTGTATACCTCCGAGGTTTAAACCCTCAAATTTAACACTTCCTATCATTACACTTGCAATATCTGTTGTGCACCAACCTCCATTTGTACCTGAAGTGGTTGGTGTTACTCGATATTGATATGTATTATTTACCGCAATCGTTGTATCTTGATGGAAAACAACGTTTGCTGCTTTTGTTGTTAGTGTTGTCCATGAACCCCCGTTATCTTTTCTTTGTATTAGATATCCATCTTCTAGTGCTGAATTATCTAGCCATTTTAATGTTAAACTGGTACTGTCTGCTGACTTTACTAAATGACATGTAGTTGTCTGGTTTGTGAGGAGTTTAAATTGTGTAACTGTAGACCAATCACCTGTGATTCCGAAAATGTCTCTGAATCTAATTCTCCAGTAGTATGTGGATCCATCAAGGCCAAGCGATGTGCCTCCATATGGAATATCTGTTGACCGAGCTCCTGATACCGTGCTTATATTTTGTACTCCAGAATCCCACATATATGTACCTGAAAAATCTGAAGCAGTATTAACTTGTATTTGATACTTGCTAGCAACATCTCCCTCAGGGTCATTATATATTGCAGAAAATTCCGGTGTTATATCTGTTACTGTATTTGGTTCAAACTCTCCTTCTGCCCACGGGTTGGTTGGTGCCGTTGGTGCTGTAGATACGGTGAAAGAAAACGGATTTGGATTTGTTGTACTCCATGTATTTGTTCCTGCTGGGTCTATTGAGTAGGCTCTCCAATAGTATGTCTGACCTTGAGTTAACGCACCTGTAATTGAGTATCTAGCTGTAGTACCTGATGTATATGCTGTATTTGATTGGGTATTTTGTAGGCTCCAATTTGTTTGTGAAGAAGTCTGGTCATATGTGGTACAACCTGTTGTCATTATTTGATTAGTACATATCTCAACTTTATATCTAATATAATCACCGTCTGGATCTACTGCCCCCATTTCAAGTATCGGTGTCGGATCAACACTTGGGTTATTATCCGTTGGAAGTATCATGGCGGTATAGTTTGGGGTTGTTTCTCTTGTAAATGCAACCATCCAAAGATTTGATATTGGTGCTGTTCCTGCAAGTGTTGATTGCAAGTCAAATTCGATTGTTCGTATACCAGTTGGAAGGTCGTAAAAATAGTCAAAAAGATTAAGCGGGATATAGTCGCCGTTTGCATTGTTCCACCCACCAACATCATCAGTTATGTTTGTATTGTTCTCTTGAATTCTACCAATTACACGAGCCCCGTTATCGGTAATATCTGCACCGCCTGTAACAATCCAATCTGCAAGACTAAAGTTGTTTCTCGGGTTTAAAGTCATCTCATTTATCCAACCACCTGGGGTATCTAATTGTGTTGCTGCGGCCTGATATCCGGCTCTGAAATTTTCAAAATACTCAAGATTTAGGGCGATTATACCTGATGCTTGTACAACTTGATTGGTACCGTATTCTCTAGCTTTTACGTATATATTCTGAGCAGAAGCTGGAAGTGTTGTTGTTGTTCCTAGTGTTACTACTGGTGATAAACTTGAGCCATTAATAGTTATTAAGTTATCAGAATATGTTGTGCTGTTTACAACTAGTTGGTTTTGAAATCTTGCTCCACCACCGGTATTTAAACTAGTATGGTTATATCCCATTATCCACCATTGATCGCCAGCGTCTGACGGTGTGAAGGAAAGTGTTGCCATATTCTCAAGAGTTGTTGTGAGGTCGCTATATGTTGTGTTTTGAGTGTATTTTAAAAATCCGTCATCAATTAAATCTTGAGCATCAATTACCAATAGATTTACGTCTTCAACTCTTGCTTGAGTCCCTGTCCCATCCCAATATTGTTGCATTTCTATACTTTCTCCACTTGTTGCTGTCCAAACTGTAATCCAAAAATATGGCATTTTATATGATGCACCTGTTTGATTTGTAATGTCTACTGATTCGGAATTCTGAAATGAGGTACTACCGTGTCTAACTCGCAATCCACTTTTTCCGGATGAGTTATCTGTATTGTGTGTTCCTGTCGCAAGTATTAAATATTGTCTGCCTTCAACTAAGTTACTAATATTGACCCAACCGTTGGTTGAACCTGCAGTTTGTGAATCAGGCGTTCCCGTCATATCTGACCATCCAATGGTAGTAGTTGGCACTTCAGCTTCTCTTTTTGATGAATACACAAGAACTGATTGTGAAATGCTTGATCTTGTGGGAGCGTTGGTAAAGAATATTGAAGGATTGGTTTGAGTTTGACTCCAAAATGTAGATCCAGCAGGGTCAGTGGCGTAGCTTTTCCAATAATATGTTTGTCCATATGAAAGAGGTGTCTGCACCGTATATGTTGCTTGTGTCCCTGATGTGTATGCTGTACTAGTCTGGGTATCTTGTCCAGACCAGCCAGTTTGGGATGAGGTTTGATCAATTGTAGTACAGCCTTCGGTCATTTCAGTATTGGTACATATCTCAATTTTATATCTCAAATAGTCTGAATCTGGGTCTGTTGTTGATATTTCAAATGTCGGTGTTGTTGTTAATCCTGTTTGATTTTGCGTTGGAGTAATGTTTGTTGGGACATTAGGTGTTTGGTTGTATATCTCTTCTCCTGAGAATGAATTTGAAATTGAATTTGCGGAATTATCGTTCTTTTTAGCATATAAAGTATCAAAATACGCAGGGAGATTTGAAGCTGCGCTAGTTGTAGTAGTTAACGAATGGTTGTGGGTTGCTGCAGAAGTTGAATTAGCTGGGATATGGTTTCTTGGGCTTCTACCGCTTGCAATTGTACTTAATGTAATTGTTACTGAGTGTGTGTGTGTAGTTGTTCCGCCTGTACCACCATATGAGGCAGATCCTCTTGCAAAGTTTGAATCAAGGGCTGAAAATCTGGTCCATCCAAGTGGAGGAAGTGCTGTTACTGGAAGAATTGCTTTTGCCGGTACTTTCCCGTTTGCATTTATAGATCCATATATCATATCTATATACGGAGGTGTGTGTGTTCCACTACCGGTGGCGCCTGAAAGTGATGTGTGAGTGTGGTCCCAAGCAGCTGATCCACCACCGTCGGCATTTGCTATACATATTTGGGGAGCACTTCCAGTTGTATATCCACCAATAGTTGGATTTGTGTGAGTTGTTGATCCACCCGTTCCACCATATGTTGCAGATCCTCTTGGGTAGTTTGAGTCTAGTGATGTAAATCTAGTCCATCCAGTTGGCACCGTTGCGTCAAAGAGTGCTACCATTCCAGTTGAGATATCAAGATTTGATCGCTGACAATAGATTACATCAAGATATGGAGGAGCATTTGAACCAGTATCTACATCAACTCGAGTATTTGAGTGTCCAGTTATTGCGGAAAGTGTTGAATCACAGACACCATTTGATGTAGATGTGTTGTTGGCATTCCCAGAAGTTCCTATTACTGAAGAGTGTGTATGTGTACTGCTTCCTCCGGTTGCTCCATAAGAGGCTGAACCTCTTAAATATCTAGCGTCGTAGCTTGAAGCTCTTGTCCAACCCACAGGACATGAGGCATTGTACATAAGTGTAAAGTTACCACTCCACGATTGCTGAGCATTTGTAGCTGATACATTTCCATAGTACATATAAACGGTTTTGCCACCCCCTGGAACGCTTGGAATCCGAATCCAAATTTGAGTGGAAGTTGTATTACACCCGCCTTCAATCCAATAACTTAAGAGTGTAGTGTCATCGGTATCTACAAATCGTAGATCATCACAATCACTTTGAAGTTTTGTTGCTGTCACAAGGGCCGAGGTATCAACATTTAAGAGTACATCATAGTTACTTTGAGCTCCTCCTCCGTTAGTTACGGTTACAGGTTTACGATATGTGTATGAAGGGCTATACCATGATCTTACTGAATTTGGATTAAAAAGTGAGAATAGTATTAATGGAAGTATCACGGTTAGTACGTAAATACTCGTTAATGTAATACTGTTTACTTTTATATTTGAGAAGAAAGATTTCTTTTGCACTCTTTCATAATATCTGGGTACAATTTACATGTCAAAGCTATTTTTTTAATAACTTGAGCAATTTGTGATATGGAAGTCCCCAGACTTCTCTATATTTTTCTAGAAGTGATATGAAAAGATATTCGGGAGAGATTGGGAGGTCGTATGCGCGAACAGTTTTAAATATGTATCCACCAAATCCTTTCTTAAATCTTGTAAATCCGGCCCATGGATCTTTTGGGTTATCAGTTGGAGCTACTCCCCAGAAGTCAAAGTATTTCATTCCTTTTTCTTTTGCGATCCTAATTGCTTCCCATACAACTGCTTGAGGTCCCATTAGTTTGTTAAACTCTTTGTTATTTATACTTGCGGCATGAAGGTAGAACGCAGTGTCTCCAAAGTATCCGATTAAAGCTACTGCAATTACTTTTTCATCTCTTTGAGCCCAAATAATTTTATAGTTATCAAACTGAGTTAATACTTCAAATTGCTTTTTGTAATATGAAAGAGGATTTGGTACAAATTTTTGTCTTTTAACTGTTTCTTTAAAGATATCTTCAAACTTTGAGTAATCGTCTAAGCTAGTACTATTATATAGTTGCACACCTTCCTTTTGGCTTTTCTTAATCTCATATCTGGTGTTTTTATCCATTTCTTGTAAAAGGATTTCGGAGTCTAGAGAGATGTCTAATATCCATTTGAATTCAGCTTGAATATGGGTTTTTGCTTGTACTAAATTTGCACTTTTAAGCTTCTGATTATTCTTCTTGTTATCTTCAAGTAACGGATCCATTCTTACAAACTTTGCTTTATGTACTATTGCCAATGCTTTACAATATCCTGCCAATTTTGGAATTCCACTATCCTGATACTTATCTAAAATCACAGGTCCGTTTGAAATATATATGTGTGATCTAAGTCTTGTTGGAATGAGTTGAGCAAGTGCTACACCAACTAATTTCTTTCCATCATATATTCCAAGCCTCCAAATTTGCCTTCCTAACTCTTTTTGAAATTCTCCCCATGCCCAGCTTTGTAATATGTTTGAGTGTTCGTGTTTTGTTAGGAAGTTATCCCACTTTTTTTGGGTATTAATCGGTTGTACTTTTAGCATTTTCTTGTTATTTCATAAAGTATTATTGCTGCTGCACTTGCAACATTTAGAGAGTTTTTACTTCCTCTCATTGGTATACTTACTATCTTATCACTTTTTTCTAAAATATCTCTATTTACCCCTTCCGTTTCATGACCTATTACAATTCCTACTTCGTTTGGGTACTCATATTCTCGATAATCAACAGCATTATCACCAGTTTCAATTGATACTATCTCTATTCCTTTTTCTTTTAAATATGTAATAGCTTCTTGAGTTGTTTTGAAGTATTTCCAAGATACTGTTTCGGTTGCACCTAGTGCAGTTTTCCCCACTTTTACATGTTCGGGTGTTGGTGATATGCCACAAAGGAGTATTTCACAGCTTCCTGCCCCATCTGCAGTTCTAAAGATACTACCTACGTTATATGCAGATCTTACATTATCAACAATTACAAATATTTTCATAGGAGGATTATATCACCAACTAAATACTTTTGTTTTTTGTCTTTCAATATATTCCATTACTCTTTAATGATTAAATGGTACAATTACGTATATGTTAATAGATAATGTGAATATTAAAATTGAATCAGGAAAAGGTGGACGTGGTTCGTTTGCGACCTTTGCACTTAAACCCAACGGTGGTGATGGTGGTACTGGTGGCGATGTGTATTTCAAAGGTAATCCTATGATTTATGATCTTAGAAGTTTTGATGACAAGAAAAAGTATAAGGCAGAAGATGGCGGAGATGGTTTGAAACAAGGTTTAAAAGGTGCTGATGCTCCAGATTATATTATTCAAGTTCCACTAACAACCGAAGTCTATATTGCAGGTAAACTTCTTGGAATTGTTTCAAAACCTGATCAGTTATTAAAAGTGCTATCTGGTGGAAAGGGTTCGTATGGGAATTTAAGTATTGGTCGTGATGAATCTAAAAGAAGACTAGAACACTTAAGAGAGAATCAAAGTATTACTGCTAGACTCCAGCTGAAATTAAGTAGTGATGTAATATTTCTAGGTTATCCAAATGCCGGAAAGTCTAGTATGTTAAATGAACTTACAAGGGCAAGTGCCAAAACTGCACCTTACGCTTTCACTACAATAGATCCTCAGATTGCAATTATGGATGGTATTAAGCTTATGGATTTGCCAGGCCTAATTGATGGTACATATGACGGTAAAGGTCTTGGTACTAACTTTCTTAATCATGTTGAAAATAGCAGATTAGCAATACACTTTGTGGGATTGGATAATGAGAATCCTCTTAAATCATACTTAGATTTAAGGGAAGAAGTTAAGAGAATTAGTGTTAATCTATTCAATCTCCCTGAAATTATTGTCTTAACAAAATCAGACGAGAAAGATGAAAAGTATATATCGGAAGTAGTTAAGAGTTTTAAAAAGGTAAAATTAGATACAATTGTTGTATCAATAATAGATGATATTGCCTTGGGGATTTTGAAAGATGCTATTAAATCAAAACTAGACAAAAAGTAGTTCCTTTACCTTATCCAATTCAACCCCTTGACTATTGAGCTGAGAAACAATGTTTCTTGATTCAATTAATAGTTGTATGTCATTGATTGATGCCACTTTAAATTGAGGGATTCCTGATTGCTTTACACCGTACACTTCTCCAGGTCCTCTTTTTTGTAAATCATACTCAGCAACATCAAATCCAGAAATGTGTGTACTGAAATAGGAGAGTCTCTCAGAGGTTTCTTCAGGTGCATCATCTCCAGAAAGAACAAAACAGTATGATTGTAATTTTCCTCTTCCTACTCTACCTCTGAATTGATGTAACTGCGCAAGACCAAACCTTTGTGCTTCTTCGATTACCATAATTGTCGCATCAGGTATATCTATTCCTACTTCAATTACTGAGGTCGATACCAGTACGTTATATTTCTTCTCTTTAAATTCTCTTAATGTATCCTCTTTTTCTTTCGGTTTCATTCTTCCGTGTAGAATTCCTACTTTAAGATTTTTAAATACTCCTTTTTGTAGCTTTTCATATTCTGACACTGCTGCTTTAACATCCAGTAGCTCTGATTCTTCAATTAATGGGAAGATTATGAATGCTTGTTCATTCATATTTGAATTTATTATCTTTTCCTTAATCCAATTAAAACAATCTTCTCTTTTTTCTTTTGGTACATAGTGGGATTTAATTGGGATTCTGTGAGGTGGGAGTTCTCTAATGAATGATACACTCATATCACCAAAGATTATTGTCGTTAATGTATGTGGGATTGGTGTTGCTGACATCATTAGATAGTGAGGGTATTGTCCGTCATCCCTTGATTTTAGTAATTGCTCTCTTTGTTTAACTCCAAATCTATGTTGTTCATCTACAATTAGAAGTCCTAAGTTCTTAATATCATCTTTGTCGTACAAAAGTGCGTGTGTTCCAATTACAATCCTTGGCTTATTGCTCTCTTCTATTTTTTTATTCCCCACCCTTAATTGGACATCAATATTAAAAGTGTCAAACAGCGTCTTAAGAGTTTGAAAATGTTGGTTTGCAAGTATTGTTGTAGGTGCAAGTATTACACTTGAGTATCCGTTAATGTATGCAATATACATAGCAATTGCTGACACAATTGTCTTTCCAGATCCTACATCACCATTTAGTAGTCTGTTCATTGGTACTTCATTTCCAAGATCATTTAGAATCTCCTCTACAGCCTTATACTGATCAAGAGTTAATTGGTATGGTAATGTTTTAAGGAAAGTATCTAAATCACTTTTCTTAAATCTAATCTTTGGAGCTTTTCTTCCTTGAAGTAGGTTAAGACTTTTTTGAATTTGTATTGATACTGACAGCATCTCATCAAAGGCAAGCCTATTTCTTCCCTCATTTAT
>CAZIIC010000001.1:0-13607 GCA_964539195.1 uncultured Candidatus Saccharibacteria bacterium | reverse complement strand
GTATGTAATCCTAATTGCTCGAGTATGTTGTTTGGTAAATCTTTAAGAAATATCTCATTAATATTCTTTTTAATACTATTAATTCTTGCCCTTATCCATTTTGAAGTTAGACCTTCTGTCTCTGAATAGTATGGTGTTATTTTTCCAATATGTTGTTGCTCTTCAAGGTCTCCTGAGTATATTTCAAAAGTTGGACTAACAAAATCATTGTTCTTTTTAGACATTTTTCCTTCAAAGAGATATAGCTCACCCTGTTTAATTGCTTTTGCTAGATATGTTTGATGAAACCATACAAGATTTATACTCCCACTTTCATCTGTTACTTTCGCTCTAGTAAATACTTTTCTATACCGGGTATATATATTCTCAATCTTCTCAACTTTCCCAATTATAGTTCCTTCTCTTTGTACTTTTAATTGTGCGATTGTTAAGACATTTGAAGTATCTCTATATTTAAAAGGTATGTGGAAAAGCAAGTCTTTAATTGTTTTAATCCCTAGTTTCTCTAGTATTAATGCTTTACTAGGTCCAACAAGTGGAATATTTGTAACAGGTGATTCTAATGTCATTTAATTTGTAAACAAAGCTATTATAACTGGTAATACGATTCCAGATATTAATAATAATGCTACAAAAATATTAAAAAGTCCTTTAATTGCTTTTGAGGTTTTTTCTTTCATGTTTGTATTGTACTACAAAGTATATATTTGGTTAAATACGGGCCCTATAGTATAATTAGGTATGGCAGAATGGGAAACAAAAATTAATCCAAATTGGGATAGATACGATATTCAAATTGCAAGGCAATTTGAAGCTGAGGTAAAAAGTAAAAGAATTCTTAATACTCATAACCTTCCAGTTCATTTTCATGGGTCTGTAGATTCTGAACCGGATTTTGAGACAGTTAACCCTGGAAACCCAAGCGGTGTTAAATACTACAATACTGGTAATTGTTTATATAAACATCTAGGATGGGTTAATCATTTCTATACTATTATAGGAGTCTCAGTTGAAGTATATGTGACTAGAGGTAAGATGCCAGAGTAATCTAATTACTGTCTTAACCCTTCTCTAATATTCCTTTTAGTACTTAATGATTGAGCAAATTCCAACCAGACTTTCTCTGGTTTAGTTTTATCTTTTCTAGTTATTATTTCTACCACATCTCCTGTGTTTAATATTTGAGATAGTTTTACCTCTTTACCGTTAACTACAGCTGATACTGCACTATTTCCGATACTTGTGTGAATTGAGTATGCAAAGTCAATACATGTACTTCCTAGCACTAATTCTAAAATCATACCGTTTGGTGTTTGGGCAAATATTCTGTTTTTAAGAAACTCTCCTGAGATTGGGATTGATCTTTGATTCTCCCTTTCATTCTTATGTTTCCGAATTGAGTTATGTAATATTTCAACCCAGTTAAGCTCTTTAGTTGCTTTTGCAAATCTAGCTTTAGCTGCTTTATATGCAATATGTGAAGCTGGACCATATGTGTTTGTGTAGTTCATTTCATCTGTCATTATTTGTACTTCAATCCAAAGAGATGAAATTTCAGGTATTTGAATACAAGCATGTATCGCCTTATATCCATTTGGTTTTGGAAGGAGAATGTAATCATCAAAATTGTTTGGATCATTTTCACAAAGGTTTTGTAAGGCATGAAGGATTTGGTAACAGTCTATTTCGGTTTTACCTAAAATTGTGAAAGCAACTACATCATTGATATTAAAAATATCACTGCCCTTACCTTCATCTACATATTTTTTCAGTTTAACGTATGTACTATATATCCCTTTTGATCTTCCATATATCTTACTTTCATATCCAAGAATGTCTTTCACGATTGTTTCAAAGTATGAAGAATATTGTGTAATTAATGAGTCAGTAATATTGTACTTTTCAAACATACTTTTGACTGATTTAAAGTCATCATTTTGGGTATATTTAAATACTTCTTCTTCCATTATCTTTTTATAATTGGAGAGGTTTAGATATTCACATAGTGGAGCGTAAACGTTATATATTTTTTGCGCAAAGAGAGGTCTCTTTTCTGGAGATAATGTGTCACAAGTTTGAGCATCATCAAGTACGTCACATATTTTGATTAGTGTGGGTCTAATATCAGATACGCCTGACATTAGATACTTTTGTAGCACTTTCAGATCTGTTCCATACTTTAAGTTAGTATATTCTGTGATATATGTAAGTGTTTGAATTAGTTCATACACTTCCTCTCCGAATTTTTGTTGTATTTTATTTAGAATTTCAGATGTTTGTTGCTTTGTTTTAAATTTTGAAGAGGTTGTTTGATGAAGTATTCCTGTGATAATGCTATCTGTATCAAGTGATATTCTAGCGCAATTTCTTCCAACGTTTAGAGCGTGTATGAAGAATGGTTCTCCTGAGAGTCTATGTTCCCCACTATGTAACTCACTAGCCAACTCTATTGCCTCTTTAACAAGGTATTCATACTTATCAGGTACATTTACCATTATTTCCTCAATTAATTGCTTTTCATTTGTTAATCTCATATTTATTAAAAAACCCCTCATTTGGGAGGGGTATCTTTTTCTTAATTTACGAAAATGAATACCCCTAAATTACTGGGAGAATGACTGCAAAGTTAATTGTGTGAGTCATTGTATTCATATTGCTCAAGTATTATACTAAACGACTTATTTTTTGCAAGAATTTTATGAGTGAGGGTTTTAATTTTGAAAAGTTTCAGACCTTATTGTTTGATTTACCAAACTTTAAGTTTGTTGCGCCTAAGGCTGCTAATCCCTCAGAAGTTTATTTACTACTAGTGGGAGATTTGGCATATATTGGACCTTTAAGCAATTTTAGGACACAAGACAATAGAGTACAATTCTGGGGAGACTCTTTGGTTGTTGATTTGGTAGGCAAAAGCGCTAATAGATTAGGTTCTCATGAGGAAGTTTGTACTGTTCAGGCTGAACCAGATTCTAAATTTTATATACCTTCAAACGATTTAATAATGTTTGTTGGTAAATTCCTAAATAATGTTAATTAAAATATATAATTATAAATAAAATGTCTGAACTAGGAATTCCAAAGCGTGATATTGATTGGATTTGCCAGTTTATTGAGGCCCCTGACGGTGAAAAGTTTCCAGGAATACGTAGGGATGAAAGGTATTTTTTTGTATTGTTTGACGAAAAAAACAAGCCTTTGAAACTTTTTGCAGGTGTTATTAAAAGTCTTAGGGATGAACACGGCTATATCCTCATTGGTTCTGATGAAGAATTTCCTCTGATTCTTTTAGATTTTACAAATGATACTGTATCTCAGGTTGCAGGCGAAGCACAGATAGTAAGGTCTACTTTTTATAAATTTCCTATTGTTGATGAAGTTTTAAATATCTTAAATAAATATATTACTTCACAATCTTAACAACTCGTCTACCAACCTTTAGTACAATATTTTGTATTAGTATTTCTTCTTGGAAGTCTGATTTCTTTTGATCATTAATATATACAGCACCTTGATCAACCAGTCTTCTAGCTTCTGATTTGCTACTACTCATTCCACTTTCAACAATTAGATCTATTAATTTCATACTTTCTTGATGAAGTGATATTGTTTCTATATCAACATTAAGATTTCCTTTCTGGTATATATTTTCAAAGTATGTTGAGGCTGTATCCGCTTCTTCTTTTGATTTTAACTCAGATACAATAGTCCAAGCTAATTTCTTTTTAAATTCCATTGGGTTACTTCCTGTTTGAATCTTTCTTTCTATGTCTTCTACTTCATCTAAACCAAGGTTTGTTAATAGTTCAAATCCTTGAACAATCTGCTCATCGGTAAACGCCATTACTTTTCCAAAGATATTCTCTGGTGAGTCTGAAAGCATTATCATATTACCCTCACTCTTTCCCATTTTCTTTCCTTCTGACGTTGTTAGAAGTTTTCCGGTTACTACTGTTTTATCTTTTCTTAATCTCTTTTGAACTAGTGTTCTTCCTGCTAGCATGTTAAACATTTGGTCATTTCCTCCAAGTTCTACATCTACATCAAGTGCAACTGAATCCCAACCTTGCATTAGAGGATATAGGAATTCGTGAAGGTATATTGGTTTATCCTCTTCAAGTCTTCTTTGGAACATATCCCTTTTAATCATTTGTTGAACTGTAAATTCTGAAGCTATATCTAATATGTCTGCAAACTTTAACTTTCCTAACCAGTCATTATTGAAAACTACTTTTACGGGATTGTAACTGTCATCCATGTTTAGAAGTTTGCTTGCCTGTTGTTTATATAGTTTGAGGTTTTCAAGTACTTGTGACTCAGTTAGTGTTACTCTTGCCGACGTTTTGTCCGTTGGATCTCCTATTCTTCCAGTGAAATCACCTATTAACATATATACTTCGTGTCCTAGTTTTCTAAACTCTTCAAGTTTTCTCATAGTTACAGTATGACCAATGTGAAGTGTTGGAGCTGTTGGGTCAAATCCTTGGTATACCTTGAGTCTTCTTCCTGAAAGGAGAAGCTCTTTTAAGTGTTCTCTTTTAGGAAGTATGTCTTCAACACCTTTGTTTAATATTCTTTCAATTACATCGATATCCTTTCTGATTGGGAAGTATGTGAAATTGATAGGTTTAGGTACTTTTACTTCTTTTATATCTTCAACAACTAACGAATTGTTTTTCTCACTTAATATCTCAAATTGTGCTGTGAATTCTGAGTTTGAAAATCTTTTTAAAGTAGAGAGTATTTCCTCTACTATTTCATTAAGATTATCCTTTTCATTTAAGGAATTTAAGAAAATAATGAAGTCGGTTGTATCTTGAGTACATAGGTCTTTTCTTCCTTGTCTCCAACACCATCTTCTAGTTAGTACATTAACATCATCCATGTGCACTATTTCATTTGTTTCAACTTCCTCACTCTCATTGTTATCTCTTGGTAGGAATTGTTTGTTGTTCTCATTTAATCCTACAGTTACATCTCCTTCTATTGGTTTAAGGTCGTGTGCACCAATTGGTAGCATATTCTTTAACTGTATAGCATTAATGACATTCGTAATGGTGTTAATGTTTGGCAGATCGTTGGTGTCTAGTACTTTGTTTAAAAGAGCTATATGAGATGGTTGTACTTTCCCTGATTTATCAAATATTTCTTTGAATGTTGTGGTCCAGATATTGTTTTCAACATCACTTTCGATATTTGTAGTCATACGAACTTTTTGAGTTGTTGTATCAAGAAATTGGTAACTTGCATCACTGTTTTCTTCTTGTTTAAATCCTTTAATTATTAATATTCCCTCTTTATACTCAGGGAACATTTCAAACATTTTCTTTTGTATTTGTATTTTCATAATTATATATATTAATTTAAAACAGAAAACGCCCTCGTATATACCTAAGTGTATTAGATATATACAAGGGCGATTATATTCGCGGTACCACCTTGTTTCTCCATTAAAAAAATATTAATGGACTCATTAGGAACAGTTAACTATTCCATATCAATATTACGGTTGAAACCGGCAATCTTCTACTTAATTTCAAAGATGCAACTCGTGAGTGTAATTCAAATATATATTTACGGAAACTTTTCTCCAACCAGTTTCTCTCAGAAAGTCACAATATATATTCTACTATTTCTCAGTCAATGTTTTTATTTACTACTAAAGAGCAAGAATAGTATATTAGTTATTGTTAGAATTGTAAATCATCAGGTACGTTGTTGGTCTTTTTATATTCAAGTCCAGCCAAAACTCCCCTGTTATAGTCACTTAAACTACCCGTTTCATTTGCGACAGGAGACATAACTCTCTTAGGATCATCACCCAGCTTATTTCTAAGTGCTTCATAAAAACCTAAGCAATATGATTGTAATGCACTATTGAGCATTAGAGAGTCTAATTCGGCTTCATTTTCTGGCAAAGATTGCCCAGTTCTTGAAAAATATGCCTTAATATAGAATAGATCGTCAGGGCGTATAAATTCTAAAAATATTTGCTTATCAGCAATTGGGTCGTTTGGAGTATGATTCATATTTATTAATTTTGAATAATATAAATCTGCTAATTATACCCCTTTACTTGCTTTTTACAATAGTTATAGGGTATGATGTTTATCACTTTTTGATTAATTAGATAATGGTATGACACAAAGAATTTTTAGACAAACTGGTTCCGGGCTTAATGGATCTAAAGCTCGTTCTTTTGAAGCAGTACAAAAGGCTGCTTCTGGCACACCTGACCATATTTTCGAAGGTAATGTAAAAACAGATGAAGAAATATTATCTAATGAAGCGTATTTAAGGAACAAGGGAGCTTTAATTGTGGCTAGACTAAGCAATCGAGAACAAATCGAAGCATCTGAATTAATACATCTTCAACAAGGGCAAATATTTAGAGAAGTATCCGTTGAAATAGGTTGTATGACACTGCGTTTAGTAGAGATTATTGATATTCAGGTTGATCAGATTAAAAGTGGTGGAAATAGATAAGACTAGAATATATAACAATTATGAACCCATTATTTGAAAATCTTAAATCACTATCTTACAAGGATATTCGTTTGATTGTTGAAGGTAAACCAGCTTTAGCTTTAGAGTTTATTAGGCTAGTTAAGGATAGTGGTAGATATCAATATTACGAATTCGATGGTTCATATTGTGTAATATCCTTATTTAGCGATGAGGAGCATGAGGATATGCATTTTTATGTTGCAGCAAATGCTTCAGGATGTAATGTAGATTGGATGACAAGTGAAGATAAGCAGAAAAAATACTTTCAGTTCTACTCGCATAAAGAGAAAGGTGCCTTTTTTGATGGAGTTTTAGGAAATGTAACTTGGTAACTAATATACTTGTACGAGAGCTCTTCTCGCGTCTAATATATGCATATCGCTAATAAAAGCTGTGCTTAGTGATGGGCTTTGCTCGCCTATTTGATCTTGTGCGATATATGCACGGGCATAACCCGTAAATTGAACATTCTTTGTGTTATCTAGATTAACACTAAATCCACGCAATTTATCTGAATAATATTCCATCCATGGTCTTGTTAAAGATTCGTAAAACCCAACTTCTTTTATTTCGTCACCAAGAGATCTTATCATTTCAGAGATTGAAGCGAGATTCTGTCTCTCGTATCTTTCTGTTAATGTTGGGAATTTTACAATGTTATTACTCATAATCATCGCTAGTGATGCTGAAGCAAAGCGATCTGTTAATGGTATTGATTTAGGTAATAATGAAAATATACCGTCTACAGTATTTAGCTTTTCTCTCCTTGAAACATAAGCAATTATTTCTAATATGGAAAGTCTAATTGAACCTGATGGAATAGGTGATTCAGAAACTATTTTCAGGTCGGGCTTACGATTCCCGTAGCAAGAACCAAACATTACTTTTAGTTCAGCAGGGTTTCTACAGATTTGTTGATAGAGTTGGTGTGTACTAAATAGCGATGTGCTGTGCCTTAATAAATGATCTGGGAAATCTTGATCATCAACCGAAAGTGCGCTTTTTACACTCTCAAGAATAATCGGATCTAGTTCAAGTAGGGAGTCTCCTTCCCTAATCTTATACAAAGTTAACATCACCGATTATACTATAAGGTTACGAAACCTCATAAATACTTCCTGTTCTTTATCTTATCTGGAAAACATTGTTGATCTGATTTCTTGTTTTTGAGGTCGTGATCATATTCATAACCTTTTCCGTAGTTTAGATTCTTCATTAGTGATGTAGGTGCATTTCTAAGATGAAGAGGTACTGGTAGATTTCCAAACTTCTTTACATCTTCTTTTGTCTTTTGAGAAAGAATATATGCACTATTATCTTTTGGAGCTTTAGCTAAATATTGAGCAAGTTGCATTAGATGAACATCACACTCAGGCATACCTAGTTTTGCAACTGTATCATATATTGTATTTGCTAGTATTACAGCATTAATATCAGCATTCCCTATATCTTCACTGGTAAATCTTAGAAGTCTTCTTGCAACATACAGTGGGTCTTCACCTGAGTCTAGCATTCTAGTAATCCAGTAGCATGCAGCGTCTCCATTGCTTGATCTTAGAGATTTATGTACAGCTGAGATTATATTGTAGTGTTCTTCACCATCTCTATCATAATATATTTGTTTTTGTACTGTATTTTTAATATCGTCTTCTTTTAATTCTTTCCCATTACATATTCCAACACTCATCTCTAATATATTAATTGCACTTCTTACATCACCGTTTGAAATATCAGCAATTAATTCAAATATTTTCTTTCTCGCTTTAATCTTTGGGTATTCTGCTTTAAATATCTTTTCTATATGTATACTTAAATCCTCGGTATTATGTGCTTCAAATACAAATACTTTACATCGAGATAGCAAAGCATTATTTATTCTAAAGCTAGGATTTTCAGTTGTAGCTCCAATTAATGTAACAATCCCCTTCTCTACATATGGAAGGAGTGCGTCTTGTTGTGCTTTGTTCCAACGATGTATTTCATCAATGAAAAGTATTGTCTTTTTACCATACTGTTGATTGTTAAGTGCATGTGCAAGTATTTTTTTTAATGCATCCTTTCCACTACTTACTGCTTGTAATTTATGGAAATCATAGAATAGATTCTGAGAAATGATATATGCAAGTGTTGTTTTACCTGTACCCGGTGGCCCCCAAAATATCATTGAGGGTATATTTCCACTATCAAGAAACTTTCGAATTGGTGAATTATCCCCAACTAAATGTTTTTGTCCAATGAAATCATCAAATGATTTAGGTCTGTATCTTGAAGCTAATGGTTCATTCATACTTAAGGTATACACCGTATACTTAAAATATTCAAGAAGAAATTTAAATTTGGTTATGCTAATAAAAAGTATGAAAAAACTAAGAGCAAAGAATTTGAATGTATTTTCCTCGAATGTAAAGATTTCTTATTCGCTATTATTCATTCAACTTATGACATTTCTCTCTTATCTTTTATATCTACTTAGGGTTGAAACTGTATTGCCACTTATGAATCTTGAAGTCAAGGTTATTCCCCACTGAATCGAAACCAAAATATACTGAATAAGTGTTTCTAGAGTCCCACAGAACATTCGGGGTCACTATGTTTGAGTTACCTCCTCCTAATGTCAATCCACTTGATATTGTATTCCAAGTAATACCATCAGATGATATCGCATGTTTAACTACAAATTTATCTTTAACAAAAGTGTTATAGAACATGTGATAAGTATTATTTGGGTCTTTAGAAATATCTACATTTAATTTCCAAGAATTGTTATCGCCGATAAATTTTACCTTCTTTGTCTCTGTAATTTTACTTCCTCCAGTTGTTAAGGTTGTTACTAAAATTTGAGGTTTTATACCACTATTAGGATCTGTGTTGTAGTATACAAGAAATTTACTATTATTAATTTTCAAAACCGAAGGTGACCATGCTCCATTATTATCGTACCTATTATTAGTTGGTATGACTTCACCTACATTTGACCAAGATTTCGCATCAGTACTTACAGCCAAACCAATTGTATTTCTGCAAGATTTTGGAGTAGAAAACCAACAACTTTGATTATTAACTTTTTTCATTGGTAGAAGTGAGTAATACATCAAATACATATCAGACTTGCTTATTGAGTTATATATTTTAACAACAGATGGGTCATTGATCTGATATCCATCATATTTAAGGGCTAGTTTGGGTTTTATGAAAGATTTCCCTCCATCAGTACTTTGTGTATAGTAGATAACATCTTGCCCTGATTTAACATCTTCTTCAGTTAACCAACCTCCATACCAGACTCTAATTGTGTTACCGTCTTTTAAAATATGAGGTGAATATATATTTTTTCCTGAAAAAAGTAGATTTGTTGAAAGTAAATTCTCTATATATAGAGATCCAGATGCCGAAGAATTTTTCGAAGATATATCATCATTTTGCTTCAAGTAGTAAAAAAGTAATAATCCTAATGCGACAATAACGAAAACTACTACTAAAGATAAAAGCTTCTTATTTTTTTGTGTAAGTATATTCATACAACTTCTCACCATTACTTAATTCATGTACTTTTCCTTTTTTACCTTCTATTTCATACCTATATGAATATACAGTTACATCTTTTAATTCTCTTTTAAATTTCTTATCCAGTACCTTTAGAATTTTTGGATTTTGATATACATATACCTTTGTTGCTCTCTCAAGTTTAATATCAAATATACTCTCAACTTCAAACATTGTATCAGTATTAAAACCTAGGTTTACAAATCTAATTACTTTAGCAAGCGATACCATTATTGGTGATATTTCATACCCAAATCCTTTAATTTCGACAATCTTTCTTGCCGCAACTAGTACTCTTCCATCACCACTTCCTAAATCAAAGAGATTGTCACCTTTCTTTAGATTAAGTATTGAAAGTATCTCACCTAAAATGTTGCGTGGTGTGTGAACAGATGGTGAAAATATTAAGCTTGTAAGTATGGATAGTACCCATCCAGAAAGTATAAATACAAATAGTAATAAAAAGGATATAATTAGTCCGTTACTCATATGGAAAATAGTATAGCACAAAATATATCAGAGGTAGTATTGGTAGATAAGCCAGAGGGAATAACTTCGTATGATGTCATAAGAAGTTTAAAGAGAAAGTATCCTAAAAAGACTAAAATTGGTCATGCTGGGACGCTTGATCCTTTTGCGACCGGACTGTTAATTATTCTTGTTGGTAAATATACAAAACAACAAGATGAATTCCATAAAATGAATAAGGTATATAGAGTTAAAGCTATATTTAATGCTAAAAGTGATACTTTAGACAGGACAGGGAGAATTGAGAAGCTCAATGATTTGAGTATTGATAGAAGTATAATAGAAGAAGCGATTAAGAAATACTTTCTTGGTAATATTCAACAAATACCTCCAAAGTTTAGTGCCGTACATGTAAATGGTCAAAGGGCGTATGATTTAGCAAGAAATGGTGTTGATTTTGAATTAAAACCTAAAGATATTCATGTACTAAGATTTGATATTTTGAATATAGAGTGGCCAACTTTAGAATTTGAAATAGAGTGTGGATCAGGAACATACATTAGATCACTTATCTCAGATTTAGCAATTAAGCTTGGTACCGATGCGTATTGTGATCAGTTAAGGAGAATTAGTATAGGAGAGTATAATGTTAAGGATGCAATTAAATTAGAATATAGGAAGTATGAATAAAGGAAAACTATATATTGTAGCTACACCAATAGGTAATCTATCTGATATGACATATAGGGCTGTTGAAATATTAAACAGTGTTGCTTTTATTCTTGCTGAAGATACTAGAGTTAGTAGTAAGCTGATGGCACATTACAAAATTAATCCTCCTTTAATTTCATATAGAGATCAGAATCACGATAGAATTATTTTAAAGATACTTGAGAAGTTAGATATGGGTTTAAGTCTTGCACTCATTAGTGATGCTGGTACTCCTACAATCTCTGACCCAGGTTTTAAGCTTGTTAGAGAATTAAAGCAAAAAGGTTACGACGTTATTCCAATTCCTGGTGCAGATGCTGTTACAAGTTCTCTATCCGCAAGTGGGCTTCCAACAGATAGGTATGTTTTTTTAGGATTTCTTCCTAAATCTGATTCTAAAATTTCAACTATTCTTAAGGAGTATGGACAGTTAGATGCGACATTAGTATTCTATGAATCTCCAAATAGGTTAGAAGAGTTATTAAAACAGATATTAAATGTCTTAGGTGATAGAACAGTTTGTGTTGCAAATGATATTACTAAAATGTATGAGAAAATTGAAACCGACCGAGTTTCAAAATTACTTGAAAGTAGTCATCTAATTAAACATCCCAAAGGAGAGTTTGTTGTTTTAGTGGGAAAGGAATAACTCCATAAAGTTATTATCAGTTATCTCCAATATTTTTTGCAAAGGTACTTCTTTAATCTCAGCTACCTTCTCTGCTATTTCTTCAATATCAAGTGGTTTTCCATACTTTGAACTTGTTCGTTTACCACTTCGTGCCATTTGTGGAGGTAGATATGGACAATCTGTTTCAAGAAGTATGCGATTAAGTGGTGTTGCTTTAAGTATCTCTCTTACATTTTCAGCTTTAGGGTATGTAATAATTCCATTAAAACCTATGTAAAAGCCTAGGTTTAATATCTCTTCTACAGCACTAATATCCCCTGTATAGCTATGAAATACCCCCCTAGCTCTACCTTGACCGACAGTTGTAATTATCTTTAGAGCATCAATTATTGAACTACTCTCTCCAGTTTGATCACGAGTATGAATTGATAATGGTAGGTCTTCTTTTATAGATATTAGAACATGCTCTTTAAATATGTTCTTTTGGTAATCCTTTATCTCTTCTTTTTCTAGTTGTGATAATTCAGATCTATTTGCAAGATGAAAGTAATCAAGTCCACATTCACCAATTGCCACTACCCTATTTCTATGATCTCTTAATGTTTCTCTTAATCTTTCAAGTTGTTTAAGATTTTGAGAGTTTGAGTGTGTAATAGTTTCTGGGTGTATTCCAAGTCCAGTTAATATTAATTGAGGATATTTACTTTCAAAATCAATGCTCTGTTGGATAACTTCTCCTATGCTAAAGGAGTCAGTTGAAACATTTAGTATATGTTTACCTCCAACATTCTTAAATTCCTTTAAATGTTCTTCTAATCTATTTCTTACTTCATCTGAAAATAAATGTGCGTGTGAGTCTATCATATTTGTATTATACAGAAATATTTAGTGTGGTGTATAATCCGCAACATGACAGAGCAAAGTTCAAATCCATATCTTACACATATATTAAAAGCAAGTGATAACAAAGTTGTTGAAAATTGCTTGATTGCCGGGGAAATTCGGCAAATCTCAATCTTATCTGGCAAGCATACTCATGAATATTCAGGTAATGAAGGATTTAGTATCTTTGCATCAAACTACTCGAAAGTAGGTGCTGAGAAAACCGGACTTTTTGTAACACTCTATTATTCTACCAGATATAAAAGTGATCCTGACGTTATATGTGTTACAGAGTTTATTAATGGTGAAAGTATGGGCACCGATACCTTTATTATCGAAGACCCGGGTAGTATTCAAAACATTGAGGAAGCTAAACTAGCTTTAGAATTTGTACTTTTCATAATGACTACGCTTGAACTTGTTTCTGTAGATGATTAATTCCTTCTAATAACTCATAACCCATAAATACTGAAATAGTTATATATTTGTGGTAAACTCCATAACTGTGAAAAATAAGTATGATAAATACTGGCTGTTTGTAGTAACCTTGGTTTTTGTTCTTCTTGGTAGCTTTGTTATATATATTTCCCTCGAAAGAATTAGAAATGTTAACTCATGTAATTTGGGTGGTACAACATATACTAATGGTCAAAAAGTTGATAACTATAAAGAAGATTCTGAGTGTACATGTCAATCAGGACAGATATTATGTACTAAAATTGTTGTAAAGAATGAAAAGCCAGGTATTGATAAATTTAAACGAGATAATCTAAAGTTTACATCAAAATATCAAACATCTGGTACAAATGAGTCTTTAAATACATCACTTCTAAAGACTGAGTTTAGTTCAATCTCTGTAAAGAATGGG